>JAFACO010000436.1 GCA_023425485.1 Bacillota bacterium | reverse complement strand
GATAAATTCCATATCAAATTCCGGTATGGCATAGATCACTACAGCTACCATTGCTGCAATACTAATCATCTGTTCATTGTTCATACGATAATCTTTACTCACCTGCTGCAAGTACCCCATTGCAATTTGAAAAATTCCAGAGGCTACCACCGCAATAATAGCTTCTAAAGATGCTAAAACAGCACTGTCAGCAAAGTTACCTGACGCAGATGCCTCAAGTAACGAGAATAAAAGTAACATCATGGAAGGAAAAATGGACAAAAGCATTTTAGGTACTTTTTTATTTTTAAATAAAGGGGACTCCATAAATATTAAGGATGCCACCATCGCAAGTGCATATTTTAATATTTGTGTTGGCTCCATGACAGAAGCAATTCCGAGTAATACTACGATAAGGGACATCCCCGCTCCTGCATTTGTCAGATAAGCTGCCGTAAAATATCCAATAGCCAGTGGATTCATTTCATTAAACATAGCTCTGGCAATAATAAATCCTAATAAATATACTAGAAAATTCCTCTTTGTAAGTCGTCTCATAACAACACATATGCCTCCTGCTTCTACTTGTTGATTGGATTACTGTGTTGTTATTATAGGAAGCGCTTACTGAAATCTTTGTCAGTTTAAAGCTCTGTATTTGAAAAACTTTATGACAAAATAGCCATAGAAAAGTCGAAATTATCGATTAAAGGGAGTTAACAGATATTAAGAACTTGAAAATGAAACCTGTTTTTCTACTTATTATTACCTTAACAATACAAGGTTTGCTAGCCACCTTTGTGATATAACTCTATACCTAGTAGCTAATATCTATCCATACACAAGATAGGTCTCTTAGCCCATATGGCAATCAATCTTAATGCATGTAAAAATATGTTGTAGGTATTTCTATAATTTTTTACTCAAAAGACACAATTTATAAATCATATCTTAATAATCTCATGTATTGTAACATTAACTTTATCAAAATAAACTTCATCAAATTAACTTAACAAAGTTAAACGCAGTAAAAAAGAGAGTCTGTTAGACTCTCTTTCTATCGTAGCGAAGGACGGATTTGAACCGCCGACACTGCGGGTATGAACCGCATGCTCTCGCCAGCTGAGCTACTTCGCCGAAGTGACGAACTCCATTATATCTGCTTTCCATAGACTTGTCAATCCATTTATTCTTGTCTTTTAAAAATATATTCATCCTCATAGACAAGCCCCAATTTATCCCTGGCTATCTCTTCAATGTAACTCTTTGTCTGAACATATGCTTTGAAGTTCTCGATTTCTTTCTTTCGTTCATTCTCATCCTCTATTTGTGCCTCTAAACGACTGGTTTTAAGCTTTGCTTCATCATATCGATCCTCGAGCCCTACCCTGCTATAAGCAACAATTGCAAATAGAATGAGAACCACAAATGAAATTATTCCAATACCTGTCCCACTTTTTTTTCTGCTTCTCATCCCAATGCAACACCTTTCTTTAGACATAATTACTTGACAGATTGTTCCTTCTTGTACTCTTTAACTTCTCTTCTGTCCATTTGCCCTTAGGCTATCCTTTGGCTGACTATTCTCTACCTTATTACCAGTTGTCGTATACAGACTTAGTTCAACCGGCTTTCTTTTTTCTACAGACAAGCTTTTTTCCAGTAAAACTTGGTTATCTACCTTTGTATTTGCAGGAACGTTTCTTTTTTTGGAGGGTTTTTTCTTTGCATTTTTTGCTTGTGCCAGCTTCTGTTTTTCTTCCAGCTTTGCTTTATTTTTTTGAAAATATAGCTCTTGCTTTTTCTGTTTCTCTATAGCCTTTTGTTCCAGTAGCTGTTTTCTCTTAACCGCTCTTTTTTGTTTCTTAGTATTTACTGCTATTTTAAACGAATCCAACTGTTTTTTCAATCGTTTATATATGAAATTTCTAATTTTTCTAATTCTTCTTAGGACACGACAATAAAACCTCTTCACCATTTTAATTGCCATTGTAAAAGGTGTAAGTAGAAGTTTAATTAATTTGGTTATGCTATTCACAATAAAGTTACTAATTGTGTAATGATAAAACACCATGCCAAGGGAAACTCCGATTACTGAAAACCCTCGGATAATTCCATTATTAGAGTTATAGATCATGGCAAAAATAAATACACTGGCTACTATCCAGAATATAATATCCTCTATAGCCAGAATTATTGTATTATGTTTTATAATTCTATGAAAAATTCTTAGAAAATCGTATACAAATAAAATAATTACGCCCCATAGTATAGATATGAGAAAGAATTGCAGCTCTGTTGCAATTGCATGATTCATACAGGCCTCCTACTTAAATAGCCTGCCAAACAGCGATTCCGAAGATTTACCTGCATTTGAAGCATCAGAATAGGTTAAGCTATCAATTCGTCCATCGATATCAACTTCACCCTTTTCAAGGGTAAGACGGTTAACATGTAGTTCGCTGCCACGAATCATAAGAATTCCCTGCTCGGTCTGCAAGAGCACCTCTCCCGCATCAAAAGAGAGCACATCATTTACCCCTGTGATTGCTGCTGCCTTTCTTGCATTAATATTAAGCTTATGGCCCTTTAGTACCTGTTGTTTTTCATCCATAGATATCCTCCATTCTTTCCATAAACTGTGAAAGTTTTTCTTATATACATCTATAAATAAACGCCCCTAAAAATGGAACAAGATGTACCTTTTTAAGTATATGAGAATATCTTTCAGTTCATGACGATACTTATTTTATGAGTAAAAAATCTTTTTCTAATAAAGTATCAGTTAGAATGAGGCCTTCGTGCCCGAGAGGACAGGATGAGCTTTGTTATTACATAAAACAAGGTTTTACAATGTCGCTTCTAGCCACACTGTAAAACCTCTTTTGTTTCAGTCATTATCTACAAATATTTGTATAACTCTTTGGCATCATCTTTTCTTGTTGATTCCTGTACATCCAGTACTTCAACCTTCACCAGCTTAGCCCCAAATCCAATTTCTATTACGTCTCCAACTTTCACTGTTGCAGAAGCCTTGGCTGGCTTACTATTAATCATAACTCTTCCTGCATCACAGGCTTCGTTGGCAATGGTACGACGTTTAATCAACCTTGATACCTTTAAAAACTTATCTAATCTCATATTTGACTCCAATCTGTTATTAAAAGGATGCGGAGTGCTTTTTAACACAATATGAAACGACAAGTCGTTTCACTTGTCATGAATTAAAAAAAGGCTGTCTTAAATTCGTTCGTTCGGAATTTAAGCAGCCTCTTCATTGTCATCTACTAAGCGTTAATAACATCCTTTAAAGCCTTACCAGCTTTGAATTTAGGTGCCTTAGAAGCAGCAATAGTAATAGTTTCCTTTGTTAAAGGATTTCTTCCTGTTCTTGCAGGTCTCTCAGATACCTCAAATGTTCCGAAGCCAACCAACTGTACTTTCTCACCTTTGGTTAATTCCTCTGTAACTACATCAATAAAAGCCTTTAACGCTTTCTCTGAATCCTTCTTTGAAAAATCTGTCTTCTCTGCGATAGCTGCAACTAATTCTGCTTTGTTCATGGATTTCTCCTCCTCTAGAGTATTAATTATATTTTTTGGATAATCTAACGATTATTTAACTTCCCGCCACAACATGTCCTGATTTTCAGGGGAAAGCTCGCATAGATTTTGTCCCCTGCTCTCAGCTAGAGCAAAGACGTCTACAAATCTATTTATAAACTTATTAGTGGCATTTGTCAAGGAATTTTCTGCATTTAATTGTAAAAACCGGGACAAATTAATCATTGAGAACATGGTATCCCCAAATTCCTCGAAAATCTTGCTTTTATCCCCATTTTCAATGGATTCCGTGAGTTCGTCAAGCTCTTCATAGACCTTTTTTAAAGCCTGTTTATAATCTTCAAAATCCATCCCGGACTTTGATGCTTTCTTCTGGACTTTTTCCGCTCTGATGTTAGCCGGAAATGCTTTGGGAACACTAAGCACTTCTTGTACTGGACTTACATTTTGCTTTTCAGCACTTTTAATCACTTCCCAATTGACCAGAACATCTTCACTATTTTCAACGATTGCTTCACCGAATACATGGGGATGCCTTCGAATCATTTTTTCCGATACTCCTTGAACAACATCTTCAATTGTAAATTCTTTGGTTTCTTCTGCAATTACACTATGAAGTGCAACTTGCAAGAGAATATCTCCGAGTTCTTCACTAAGATTTCGATAGTCCTTATTATCAATTGCTTCTAAGGTTTCATAGCACTCTTCGATCAAACAGGTTTTAAGACTTTCATGGGTCTGCTCCCTGTCCCAAGGGCACCCCTCCTTGCTTCTTAGCTTGCGTATGATTTCCATAAACTCATTAAAATTATATTTTGTCACATTAACCTCCCGTTAACGAAACCCGTAACTTATCATTTGTATCAGGGATATTCACATTTACACGAATACCTACTATTTACTTACTTTGTGTTATCAGTATTATAACTACCTTTTCCAATGTTTACAAGCCTGTAACCCAAAGAAAAAGAAGGCACTCGGATACAGCATTCACATTTTATCCTACACCTATACGGTATCAGACTGAGAAACTGCTATCGGAGTGCCCTAATAATCTTATTGTTCCATCTGTCTTCCTAGAAATGCCGCTGCTGTACTTGCGAGTTTAATCTCTAGATCAGAGAATTTAGTTTTTGCATCCTTTGTAAGGATTATCACAGATCCAATGGCATCACCCTCACTGATGATAGGTGTAATAACCTGGAACATGAACTCTGAATCATCTTCGTTCATAATCTTTATATAACTCTTGTCGTCTTTTGAAGCAACAATTGTTTCTCTTTCGTTAATTACTTCCTCTAAATCATGACTAATCCCTTTTGTTACAAGGTCTTTCTTGGTTGGTCCTGCAACTGCAATGAATTGATCCTTATCAGTTATCACTACAATATGCCCAGTTGTCTGTGTCAGAGAGTCTGCATACTGCTTAGCGAATTGTCCTAGTTCACCAATTGGAGAATATTTCTTTAAAATAATTTCCCCTTCCCTATCAGTAAATATCTCCAAAGGATCTCCTTCTCTGATTCTTAAGGTTCTGCGGATCTCTTTTGGAACAACAACACGTCCAAGGTCATCTATTCGTCTTACAATTCCAGTAGCTTTCATATATGAGCTTCCTCCATTTTACGTATTTTAGATTTTTAGTTAGTTGTTACAATTTTTAACTAATTATATTGTTTGTAAAATGGGAAACTTTATACATTTATTTTAGTATTTTTATATAATTTTAAAAATTATATTGAGGAAATCCACATTTTGTTATTGTTTAACCACATCTCCTACACCTGAAATCTAGTAGTAATTGTTAACAAATTAGAAGAAAGTTGCGATAATCGTTCACTTGCCAACGCTAACTCTCTAACTGATGTAGATTGTACCTCTACAGAGGAATATACCTGTAAAGTTCCTGCCGCATTTTCTTCCGCTACTGATGCTAACGCTTGCATTAACGATAAAATCTGATTTTTTGCATAGTTCATATCTTGTTCTGATTTGTTTAATACCTCCACAACTTCTTCCGATACCTTCATGTTATCGGCAATGGACTGATATCTCTGCAATGATTTTTCCACACTTTTTTGCTGTAAATCAGATGCTGTAGTAATGAGGTTTACAAAATCAAAGGCTTTCGTCACATGATGTTGCAACTCTACTATAATCTGATCTATGTATTTTGCCGAGGAGGAAGATTGGTCAGCCATTTTCTGAATTTCCTCTGCAACTACCGCAAACCCTCTTCCAGCCTCTCCAGCTCTTGCTGCCTCTATTGCTGCATTTAATGCTAAAAGATTCGTTTCTCGTGCAATTTCAGAAATCACACGGCTTGCCTCACCAATTTGAATGGAGCTGGTTTTAGTTGTAGTTATGATTTCGCAAATATCCTCCATTACTTTTTGATTATCACTTGATATCTTTGCAAGTCTTTTCATATCTTCTTGCCCATGCTTAACAGAATGATCCACACTTTTTGAGGATGCATTTAAATTAATCAAATGTTCATGATTTATTTCGATTAAACGCTCAAGGTTTATTGCAATACTTGAACCCTCTTCCGTATTCTTTGCTTGATCTGAAGCACCTTTTGCCACCCCTTGTACAGTACTTGCAATTTCTTCACTGGCTAAGGCTGAGTTTAAGGACGAAGCACTAAGCTCTTGGGCAGTTGCACTAACCTGATTGGAGGCATCCGTTATCATAGTTATAATATCTCTTAGTTTATTAATTAATTCCTGAAACGTCGCTGAAAGTATTCCTATTTCGTCCTTTTGAGCCAGATAATTATCTGCAATATTATCTCTAAGGTCAAGCTCTGCTAATTTAGTTGAAAGTTTTGTCATTCCTATTAAGGGCTTTGTTATCCTATGATCCAGCAGGAATACAATTCCAACACTTATTACTAAAACGAAAAGCATAACCAATAACATCGTCTGGACCATCTTTGGAAGGACATTTAAAACTTCATCTTCAACCGCTGTAATAACATAGATCCAATCCGTCCCTTTAATTGGTGAAAATCCGGCATAGTACTCCACACCTTCCAGATTATAGCTGCTGACACCTTCTTTTATAGTAAGCATCTGTTCTACTGACCCTGCGAAGGAAAGCTGTGTTTTATCCTTCTTTGCCTCTTCAATGGGACTGTACCGATTAATTACCTTCTGGGTATCTGGATTTGCAATCATTCTACCCTCTGAATTTATCATAAAGGCATAGCCTTCTGCTCCATATCCTTCATCTTTTATTATTTGGCCTAAAGCATCCGCGTTTCTCCTGCCAAGAAGTGCACCAACTACCTCACCGTCTTTTACTATGGGTACACACAGCTCTATTTCAGGTTTTCTCGTTACACGGCTGATAACAACATCCGACATCATAGCCTGGCCTTTTAATGCCGATTTAACATATTCACGATCGCTCATTAATCGAACCGTCCCGTCCGTATAATAGGTATAACCGTTGGGCAGAACATAACCAATATCCAGAAAATCCGTCTTCCCCAGTTCTTCCTTTAACAATGACAAATCTACTTCCCAATCCATATTTATTATCTTCTTATCTTTCGCCAGCAGCGAAAGCATTGACATCATAGCGTTCATACGACTTTCAGTTACTTTAGCACCTTCCTTTGCCAACAACTCTAAAGACTTATTTGCCTCAACTTTAATCGCTTGAAAGCTTTGATATAAGGATATCATTCCAACGCATAGTGTAACCATGAGTACCAAAGCGGAAAATGCTATAATAAGCTTTGTTTTAATACTCTTCATTTGTATTCCTCCAACCCCTTTTTCTAATGTTCCCGTCTATCTCTATTTCCTAGTCTACAGGAATTGAAGGTCTTCTTCCTACATGGTTAATTCAAATCTATGTTAAATTTGTGTAAAAAGAAGCCACCTTGGACATTACCAAAGCAGCTTCTCTTACATCCTTCTATATTAAATACTTAAAGCATAAATCTAACTTTTGACACTTCATTCATGCATACGAGCTAATTTATCCCACTAGGCTCTCATCAAGAACAATGGTAAAAGGTCCATCATTGACTAAGGATACTTTCATATCCGCACCAAACTCACCTGCTTCTACCCTTCCAATACGCTCTTTTATCCCCTTAAGAACATATTCATATAATTCCTTTGCATGCGCGGCACCTGCTGCTTTAAGAAAATCAGGGCGATTACCTCTTTTACAATCTGCATAAAGCGTAAACTGTGATACTACAAGTACTTCTCCTCCTACATCCTGTAGGGATAGATTTGTCTTCCCCTGCTCATCAGCAAAAATTCGAAGTTTTAATATCTTGTCCATGTACTTATCGGCTATTTCCCTTGTATCCTCTGCACTAACTCCCAGCAGCAGTAAATATCCTTTGCCTATTGTGCCTATTATCTTCCCATCCACACTTACACTAGCTTCTAAAACTCTTTGAATTACGATTCTCATGACAGTATTTCGCTTAGGAACGAAGTTCCTGCTACCCTGGACTCTATGTTGAAATAATCAAGGATAGTTGCTGCTATATCCGAGAAGCATTCCTTTCTGCCGAGATTTAATCCCTTTTTCACTTTATCACCATATACCACCAATGGAATATATTCACGTGAGTGGTCTGTGGAAGGTGTTGATGGATCACAACCATGATCTGCCGTCACAATTAAGATGTCGTCTTCTCTCATACCCTTTAGTATTCTTGGAAGCTGTTCATCAAAATAAGTTAATGCTTTCGCATATCCATCCACATCATTACGGTGACCATAAATCATATCAAAGTCCACAAGATTAACAAAGCATAATCCTTCAAAGTCTCTATCCAGACGCTCAATCAGTCGTTCAATTCCTTCTTCATTATTATGGGTTCTAACTGTATCTGAAATACCCTTGCCAGCAAAAATATCATATATTTTACCAACAGCCAGTGTATCGAGGCCTTTTTCTAACATTTGATCCATCATTGTAGTGGGAGGAACCAACGAATAATCATGTCGATTGGAGGTTCTCTTATAATCCGGAGCAGTCCCTTCAAAAGGTCTTGCAATAACACGTCCTACACTATGTTCACCGGTAAGTATCTCTCGCGCAATTTCACAATAACGATATAGCTCTTCAATTGGCACCACACCTTCGTGCGCTGCAATCTGAAATACACTATCCGCTGAAGTATAGACAATGAGTGCTCCTGTCTCTACATGCTCCTTACCAAAATCTCTAATTACATCTGTTCCGGAGTAGGGCAGATTACAAATTACCTTTCTACCAGTTCTTTCTTCAAACACATCTAAAATCTCTTTCGGAAAGCCATTTGGATAGGTTGGGAATGGTTGTTCGGATATAATGCCAGCAATTTCCCAATGCCCTGTGGTTGTATCCTTCCCTTTTGATCTTTCTGCTATTCTTGCTACCGAACCCTCAAACTGCTCTATTTCTTCCATTTCAGGAAATAAACTCTTTACCCCGTCTATATGAAACAATCCCAACTTCTTCATATTCGGCATGTTAAAATAATTACTTTTTGAAGCAGCATACAAAGTATGACTTCCTACATCTCCATATAGGTCAGCATCTGGAAGCTCTCCAATACCAACACTATCCAAAACAACAATAAATACACGTTTCATAATAAGCCTCCTTATATCAAATAATCTATCTCTAATATTTTATTACAGATAAAGACGAATCTAATCTATTAATACATTCCAAATGATTTAAAATCTTCTTTTACTTACTAACAATCCATCTTATAATCATATTATAAATATTTTATATCAATCTGTCTATTCTTATTCTTGCTATAATGTCGGTATGCATTATAGTAGCGCCGAACGAAGTGTGTGTATCACTGTCACCAAGTGCAATATTATATGCATTTTATTAAGAGATAATAGTTTTAACTATCCGTTCGCAAGAATATATGATACAATGAAATACATAACACGAATAGTAATGTTATATACTAGCACTAAATAGTACCAGACAACTAAACTATTCCTTATTTTAGATTATAAAACGACATAAGAAATCATGTTATGTTATATAATAGTAATATACTTAAAGGATGCTCTCCAAGCATTGGAATTAGAAAGGAAAATGAAGTATGAATTTATTAAAGCTATTTAAAAAATTTATAATAAAATATAAGCATGCTGCAATACTATCCTATTTCTTTGTCTATATGATTTGGTTCACCTTCTTGGAGCGATCCGTTACCACTAAGTTTTACCCCATTGAATCCAAGCTAGATCAATGGATTCCTTTTTCCGAAGTATTTGTAATACCTTATTTCTTATGGTTTATTTATATTGCAGCTACGGTCATCTACTTTTTGTTTACCTCTAAATCGGATTTTTATAAATTCTGTGCTAATATATTTATAGGTATGACAATATGCTTAACCATCTACACCATATGGCCCAACGGACACTATTTAAGGGCAGACCTTGACACACTTGGACGTAGTAATATATTTACATCGATTATAGGTAAGCTCTATGCCATCGATACTGCAACAAATGTTTTCCCCAGTATCCATGTGTTTAACTCCATTGCTGCTTACATCGCTATTCATAAAAGTGAGGCTCTACGCCGCCTCCCCAAACTGCAGTTTGGAGCTTTAATATTAACCATTCTAATCTGCATGTCCACCGTACTATTAAAGCAGCATTCTATACTAGACATTTTTGGTGCTATGGCTCTGAATATGATTATGTATGTAATTGTTTACGTACCCTCAAGAAGCAAGGTTTCTAATAATACTACCGAGTTATCTAAAATTTAAACTATATAACAGAATATTATATATTATAAAATTTATTAGTCTTAGAAATTATTTGTGTTAAACGCAAAAGAACGATAACCTGCTTGTTACCCAACAGGTTATCGTCTTTTTTATATCTTTACCTTTTTCTAACTAGTTAAATCCGTATATCTTACGAGTTATATTGTAACCCGTTTCAACCACTTTACGTCCAAACTTACCTGGAAGATTAACCGTTCTTCCTAAGATATGTGATTTTATTTTTTTATAAAGCCACTTATCATAATATTTTAGATAATCCCAAAGATCATTTTTCTTTGCAAGTGCTGCATCGCTTCCATCTTTAATTAAAAAGACTGTGCTTACCATCATCATCATAGCAAGATACTTAATCATGTAATTTTGAAGTTTTTTACTTTTTAATTGTGCCAGGTTATGTGATTCTATCATAATTTTTGTTATTTTTAGTTGCTGGTCAATACGTCTAATCATAACCTGTTCATTTACTGACTGATCAACTCGTCCAATAAAATAACGATATAAATTAACATCCATATAATACATCGTTTTTACACTAGGCAGCGGTTGAAATACAAAAATGTTATCCACATAGAAGGTGTGTTTTGGCAGCTGAATTCCACAGCTTAGCAAAAGCTTGGTTCTATATATTGTGGAATGCATGAGGATATTCTGACTTTGCTTAAAGTGCATAACCTCGTCCCAAGTAAAAATCTGATCCCTTGGTAATGCCCATTTATAGTTGATTACCTTTTTCTTAGCGCCTTCTTTTTCGTAAACGTAGTTGGCAAGAAACAGGTCTGGACTTTTACCTTCGGCAATTAAATCCTTTAAGGTTTCCATTACTTGACGTAAAGCTTTTTCATTCACCCAGTCATCACTATCTACAACTTTAAAATAAAATCCTGTTGCATTTGCAAGTCCAGTGTTCACAGCTTCACCATGACCACCATTTTCTTGTTTGATTACCTTTATAATACTTGGGTACTTACTCTGATATTCCTCAGCAATCTTTTGCGTATCATCAACAGACCCATCATTTACTATTATAATCTCCATCTCTTCCCCGCCAGTTAAAAGGGTTTCAATTGCGTGACTCATGTAGGCTGCTGAGTTATAACATGGTATAGCTGCTGTTAATAGCTTCATTTCTGTCTCCAATCCACCGACTATTTCGGCTGAATGCCTCATCATAGTAAAACTGACAAGGCATCCAATTTAAAATATTTTTTAAAGAGTATTGATAAATATAATTGTAACTAAATTAAGTTCTCTGGATTTAAACATTCCAATTCAGGAACTACAAATTTACCATCTTTACGAATTAAAACATCATCAAAATAGATTTCACCACCGCCGTACTCAGGTGTTTGAATACAAACCAAATCCCAGTGAATTGCGGAATGATTGCCGTTAGGAGCTTCATCTTCATAGCAGTTTCCTGGTGTGAAGTGGAAAGATCCCATAATCTTTTCATCAAATAAGGTATCCTTCATTGGCTTTAAGATATAAGGATTTACGCCAATAGCAAACTCGCCAATATAACGAGCACCTTCATCGGTATCTAATACCTGATTAATACGATCTGTATCATTTGCAGTTGCTTCTACAATTTTACCATTTTCAAAACGGAATTTAATGTTCTCATAGGTAAAGCCCTGGAATACAGCAGGTGTATTATAAGCTAGGGTACCGTTAATAGATTCTCTAACTGGAGCGGTGTATACTTCACCGTCAGGTATATTGCGTTGACCATCACATGGAACAGCTGGAATACCTTTAATAGAGAACTGAAGATCGGTTCCTGGTCCAACAATTCTTACCTTATCTGTACGCTCCATATAAGCTTTCAGGTTTAACATTGCTTTGCCCATCTTTGCATAATCAAGATTACATACCTTGAAATAGAAATCTTCAAATGCTTCAACACTTGTATTAGAAAGCTGTGCCATTGCTGCATTTGGATATCGAAGAACAACCCATCTGGTTTTCTTAACGCGCACTTCATGATGCACTGGTGTTGAGTAATATTTCTCATAGATTTTCATTTTCTCGGAAGGAATATCGGAAAGTTCAGATACGTTGTCGGTACCACGAACAGCTACATAGCAATCCATTTCTTCCATCTCTGCCGCATCTATTTTACCGCTTAAGGTCATCTGTTCTTCGGTACAATTTAATAACACTTCTCTTTGTAATAATACATCAGTATAATGTACGAATGGAATTCCACCTGCTTTGTATACCTCTTTTACTAATTGTCTTGCTAAATCCTGTGTGGAAGGTCCGATATAATGAACATAAACCTTTTCCCCTGGTTTTACTTCCATTGAATAGTTAACCAAATTATGCGCTAATACTTTAACTCTTTCGTCCATAGCTTATCTCCTTATACTTTATATTTGATATTTTGCTAGATTGTTTGAAGTTCATACGATCTAGTTATAAATAACTAACAATATCTGCTATCTATACCTACTCATATAGATAGGATAAAAATACATTTCCTGCATTTTTAAAGGTTTGAGCACTATCTTGAATTCCCATTTTAAGTGTTTTCCCAATTGCAGGATTGTAAACCATTATATTAAATGTATCATATCCATAGATAACTACCGCATCCTCAAGATTTGTCATCGCTATCACCGGTCTGCCAAGTGATACATAATACAATACATCATCCAGTTCTACACCTGACAATCTTATTGGTGTATATCTGGAATATTTTTTAAGTATATCATACACAGAGCTATTTTGTACAGAAAGCTGATCCAAACTTTTATCAATATTCTGGTACTCTAGTAAACGTTGTATACAAGCTTCTAAGGTTTTATTTGGTAATACTTCACCTGTCATATCCACAAACTCATTGATTGTCTTGGTTGTCTCTTTTACTCCTCTTTCCCAAACTAATTGATTGTTGCTGTTTAACACCACTCCAATTCCTGCTTTTGCAATTTGAATTGCATCTGCTGCATTTTCATAAGAGCCCTTGATGCCTCCGGTGATATACGGATAATAAGCCAACAACATCTGTCCATCCTCTGGAAGGCGTACCGTCGGATCTTCTGCAATAATTGTATTAACCGTAGTCTTTACTTTGGGTATTTCATACATTTCAAAGCCTGCAGGAAAGCCAAGGTAGTATTCTGTTAGAGCCAATTCCGGAATTCGGGAAGAGACATGAATAATCGAGGATTCTACCTTCTCCTGATTCATAATATAATCTGTCGGTGCAAAGGTATATAAGAGCTTATTCTCCTCTGCTACCTTTTGAACTCTACGAAGCTCTACTATATTATCCTTAACAGCAATACCGCTAATATAGTAATCTTGTTTTTGATAAGATTTCAAGATTTTTTTATCTACAGAAGCAATTTCCAACATAGATAAAGGCGCCATTAAACTTCCATCAATTAAAGTAGCGAAATTGTTCTTTTCAACATAACCATAGATAATATTGGAGTCTATCTTATCCATAAGGCGGATATTATATCCTTCTTTTGTTTTTATTATATCTTGATTTCCGGTTTCTAAATCCATCAGAAATATTTGATCCGACTGTCTAGGATCAGAATTTTGTTGCCAAGCAATATAATTAATGTCTTCTAGAACCATTAGTTGATTCTTATTCACATCTTTTGCTATCTCCGATAATTTCTTTGTGATTAAATTATAGGAGTATATCATTTGATTCACCTGGAAATAGAATATTTCTTTCGTATTAACATAGGATAGTTCACCTAAGTTCTCTTTTAATTTTTGGTAGGGTTCTTCAACTGGTATATACACCAATTCTTCAATTCGGCTCTCTGACCGAATATAATGATATAGAATAATAGCGACCTTACCCTCATATTGGCCACGATTCATATATCCGTAAACCATGAAGTTCATATTCCCTTCAGCATCCATGCTTAGTATTCTAATATCATGTTGGTCATATACATCTCTTATATAGTCCGTATTTTCTTGTTTAAAGCTGAATACTTTCGTAATTTCATTGTTTGTAAGATCATAAAACCACAGCTCTCTATTTCTAACAAAAGCAATTTTGGTTTCATCTTCTCCCGCTACATATGGCACATCCAGGTTTTCTGTTATCCCCAGTTTCAATTCACTTTTATCTAGACTAGCAAGCGATATATCAAATATTGACTCCATATGCCGCTCATAATTAAGCAGAAACATCCTTGTACTTGAATACTTTACCCTGAAAAACTCTGAGACATTAAACCGCTCTGCTACGCCGTTAATTTCAGCCTCTACTATATAATTAAGTTCAATAGAAGCAGTAGTTGGATATATCTCTTTAATTGTTGGTATTACTGTAGAAATAACTGTTGGATTTAGATTTCCCCAACTAATCATATCAAAACTTGAAAAGATATTAACGTAGGCAAAGCTTGAGTTATCTGCATCCTTGGAGGACTCAATGTATTTGATCATATTCTCTGCTTCTGTTTTATCCAGCATTGCCTGATGAAACTCCAGAGCAAAATCTAAATTTTCTTTTAAATAAGCCTGCTCATATATCTTAATTCGCTGATAGTAATACATTTTTTCACTTTTACTGGTAATCAGGGTTAGTTTTAATGCATATTCCTTCCCAGACTCTAACTCGGCTTGCAGCTTTACTTTTGCTGTTTTATCTGCCCCATCCTCTTCAAATACGCTTACAGAACTAGTTTCAATCAGGGAATTACCCACAAACTCTCGTACTTCATAATTCATCTTTTTTATATCATATTCTTTATAATCTATCTGCACCTCAAACGCCTGATCTGGGTCAAGTGGAGTAACTGACTCTCTAATTTGATTTGCATCCAAATTACTGCTGTAACCATGCAGCAGATTAATTGTACCATCATTAATTTTTATTTTCACTAATGGAAATGTGGTATCTTCCATTGTTGTTGTATTATCAACGTCAAAAACAACCTCCTTAATATCCCCGCTAAAGTAGGAAAAGGCTGCGACAAATACAATAATTAATATAATTATTCGATAAACATGTTTTAGCATTTAGCCTCCAAACATCATTACAATCATTAATTAATCCGTTTACTATCTTCCTCCTGAAAAAGACGATACAAGCAGGGATCTACCTGTAGAAAATCCATACAACTCTTCAACTCCTCGCTCAATTTACCCTTCTCTACACCATCTCCATTTCTTTTTACTGCACGTATTAAGATGTTTTTAGGTGTATGCTCCATGTCAATAAATTCAAGAAGTTGAACCCGGTACCCCTTTGTTTCAAGTAACTGTGCACGTAATGCATCTGTAACTAATGAAGCCATTCTTTCTTTGATAATTCCGTATTGAAATAGTGGATTTAGCGTCTCATTTTTCATTTGCTTATTCAATTCATGCTGGCAACAAGGTACGGATAGAATAACCTTCGCACCCCAGCTCTGTGCTTTAAACAAGGCATGGTCTGTTGCTGTATCACAAGCATGCAACGTAACAACCATATCAACTTGATTATTGCCAGTATAGGACGCAATATCCCCTTCCAGAAAGCAAAGTTTATTATAGCCATATTTTTTACTTAAACTATTGCAATTTTCTATTACATCTTTCTTTAAATCAAGGCCAATCACATTAATATTGTAGCCCTTCATATGTTTTAGATAATAATACATTGCAAAGGTTAAATAGGATTTTCCACAACCAAAATCAAGTATCGTCAATTCCTGGTTGTGCTCAAGATACGGCAAAATATCTTCAATATATTCTAAAAATCGATTGATTTGCTTAAATTTATCTGATTTTGCTTTGACTATCTGACCTTCTTTTGTCATGACCCCCAAGTCAACTAAAAACGGAAGCACGGTACCTTCCTGCAAAATATAGTTTTTCTTCTTGTTATGACTAAATTTCTGCAGATCTTCCTTTTCTATTTTTACTGTATTATCGGTACTTATGACATGACCTTTTTTGATTTTATTAACAATGGTAACTTTACCTTTTTTACTAAATAAAATGGTGGCACTTCCTTGGGTTGTATTAATCTCTATTTGTCGAAAGCTTCCGTCCGTCCACTCCTCTGCTTGTAACAGAAAATCCTCTTTCTTTTCGTTTGTATGAAAAACTTTCTCTTTAATATATTTTGTTATCTGAAAAAGCAACTCTTCCTTAATTAAGACTGGTCTAACTTTAATCTTTGTAATTATATCTTTATCTATCGGATTACTTAACACCAAGCTTATTAAATGTTGGTTCATTGTTTCTTCTAATAATTTTCTTACTGTAATTTCCATGTTTATATTCCATTCTTGTGTTTTACACTGTTTTATTTACAATCAACGATTCTTCGTTAACAAGCGTTTTCTATTATATTTATTCCCCTATATTGTAATGTCTTTTCACTAATAGTACAACCAGATAATTATAATTTTTTGTAACAGTTCAGCTTTGCCTTTCTTTTCACATTCAGACTTCGTCTGCATATATTGATATAAAAAGCTTAGGAGTACTTAAATGTCATATACCAGTGGTAGAAGTTATGGCTCCGGTAACAAGAATAATAGGGTGCCAAATTATAGCGCTAATTCTCAATCAACGGCTAAGCCACAGCGTACTTCGAATACATCCTCTAAAACCGTAAGCAATACATCGACGGGTATCAGAAAGAATACACCTATAAAAACAAATCAAATACCCAGTCCGGAGTTGGGCTCAGGTCCCTTCCTCCCGAACTCAGGTACTAGAACAACTCCAGGCTCCACCTCGCCAAATAACGGTACAACACCCGGTTCATCAACCATTATGCCGGGTACTACTCCTGCAACACAACAAGTTGTTCCAAACAATCCAATCTTTCCAACCCCAGGTAGCACTAGAACAACTATGCCCGGCACTGGCACTTCTACTGCTCCACGTACGCCTCTAACTATGCCAGGTACCGGTACCACACCTATGACTATGCCTGGTACTACTCCTATGACTCCTGGTACCTCTTGAACTATGCCTGGTACTGGTGCTACTCCTTTGACTCCTCGTACTCCACAGACTATTCCTGGTACTGGTGCTACTCCTTTGACTCCTGGTACTTCTAGAACTATACCTAGCACCCTATAATTAATCTTTGAAGCGTTGAATGAAGGTCAGATTATATTAACAAATGAAGTGAGTGTCAGTGAATATGCGGCCTCCATGGGTGGTTCACAGGT
>JAFACO010000406.1 GCA_023425485.1 Bacillota bacterium | reverse complement strand
ATATTCCTGTGGAGGTGAAGTATATCTTAAAGTCAGCGACAACCATGAATTTATGTTTTGTGAGGGAATAAACATAAAGTATTACACAGAGATTGCTAAAGTTCCTAAGAAGCATCAACTATTTATTGAATTTAGTGATGATACATATCTGGTCTGTACGATTCAAATGTATGGTGGCATCTATGGGTATCAAGGACGGTTGGATAACATTTATGATGCAATAGCCAGAAGTAAGCCAGCGTTATTGTCTGAGGAGTTTGACTTTGAGTATTTTAAAGAGTTAATTCAAGAAATGAACAAGCCAAAAGCTTCTATCAAGGAATTTCTAGCGACGCAGCAGAGAATCCCTGGACTTGGGAATGGCACCGCACAGGATGTTATGTTAAAGGCAGGACTACATCCAAAACATGCAATTGGTATACTAACCCAGAATGAATTAAAATTCTTATTTCAAGCTTTAAAAGAGACAGTCCTTGCTATGATGGAACAAGGTGGCAGAGATATTGAAACAGATATTTATGGTAATCCTGGTGGGTATAGGACTTTGTTAAGTAAGGTAAGCTATAAGAAACCATGTTCATATTGCGGTGGAGATATTATCAAGGATAATTTTCTAGGGGGAACAATTTATTATTGTCCAAATTGTCAAAAATAAAGGAAGCTTAAAGGTTAAATTAATATGTAAAAGATTATGTAACTGTTCAGAACCTAGCTCAAAAATCTGCGGTTGGCTCTGAACAGTTATTAAATTATTATCCTTGATAAGGAAGAATGTAGATGGCTGTTGAACGTAAGGAAGATGGTAGTATAACAATTAGAGATGAAAATGGAATGGTAACAGTAGGCAAAATTGGTGCTGTATTTACGCCAGATGTTAATCCTAAGCAAGAAGCAAAACGTGAAGCGTGGGAAAAAAAGTGCGCTCAAATAATTAACCCACAACCTCACACCATAAGTGAGGTGGAAGAATATTTTCTACAACAATGTGAGGCAATTCCCTTGAATTCAGAGGATAGCCGTATGAGGAATTTTTATATCAATGTTGTTATGAATTGCTGTCTAAAGGATAGGAAGAAGTTGGACCAGGTATCACTTGAGATGTCCAATGAGGAGTTAGAAGGCTGGCGAAGGAGGCAGAATGAACTTTCTAAGGAGGTTTCAAATTCTTCTCCGGAGGACTATGGGTTAATAATGAAAGGTTATTATTTACCCAAAACCTTACGTAATCAGCAAATATATGAGGAAAAAGATCCCAGGTGGGAGGAGCTGCCAGAAGATCACAGGAAACACCATAAAGAAGATAACGAGGACATCTGTATCTTTTTTGAGGAAACGACGGGTTATATTAGTCTAAACGGAAGCGGAATCGGGTTATATAATCGCTTAATTGCATATAAAGGTATTACAAGAGAGGATATAAACTTAAGAAATTCAAATTTTAAAATGTATATCTGTATTATGCGTGATTTGGGCTATCTTACAATGGGAGATTAAGATAAGTTAATTTGTGATTATCAAGTAGTTAAGACTACCTTGGAGGTACTACAATGTATAAACATATAGTTTGGGATTTTGATGGTACACTATTTAATTCCTATCCGGTGATGGCACTTGCTTTTCAAAAAGCACTGGATGAAGAGGGTATAACAGAGAACTTGGATGAAATAATGCGTCATATGAAAGTTACCATGCAGCATGCCATTGAGATATATAAAGAAAAATACCAGCTTATGGATCCTTTTTTTGAACGGTCGAATAAAATCTATATGGAGATGGGTGTGGAACAATATAAACCCTATCCATATATTGAAGCTATTTGTAAAGAGATTAGTGAGGCAGGGAAGTTCAATTATTTATACACACATAGAGGAGAATCCGCCCTTCAGATACTAAAGTTTTATAAACTCAATGATTATTTTAAAGACTGCATAATCTCGACGCATGGATTTGAGAGAAAACCTAGCCCACAGGCGTTGAATCATCTAATAGAAAAGCATAAAATCAATCGCAAAGAGGCAATTATGATAGGGGATAGGGACCTTGATATCATGGCAGGAAAGAATGCGGGTATTTCCTCCTGTTACTTTGATGATACGGGAAAAGTAAGCCAAATAGCGGACTATAATATAAGTGAGTTTAAACAATTATATGACATAGTATTTTAAAAGCAGTTATTTAGATTAAATGAAAGTACACAAAGGAGAATTTATGAAGCTTGATAAAATTATTGGCGTGGGTAATACAGCCAAGGTATACGAATGGAAAGAAGGTAAAGTTTTAAAACTTTTTCATGAGGGTTATCCACAGGAAGATATCGTGAATGAATATCATAATGCTAGAACAATTGGCCATATGAACTTTGAAAAGCCAGTAGCCTATGAGATAGTTACCCATGAAGAAAGTACAGGTATTATCTATGACAAGGTGGAAGGGGAGTCATTACTGGACTGGGTCATGAAATCAGGGAATCTACCAGGCTGTGCAGTATATATGGCAAGTCTACATAAAGCAATTCTAAAAAATGTTGTAACCGATTTACCCAACTATAAAGATTTTTTAATACACCATATTAATAATGCCAACATCGGACTTAGTCAAAAACATGAAGTAATTCAGAGAATACATCAATTGCCAGAGGGAGATACACTTTGCCATGGTGATTTTCATCCGGGTAATATTTTATTATCAGAGGATAGGGTATCAGTAATCGATTTTATGAATTTATGTCATGGACATTACTTGTACGATATCGCAAGAACAGTATTTTTGGTCGAGTATACACCTATTCCAGAAGATGCGCAGGATAAAGATTTGATAGGGTATTTTAAGAAGACCCTATCAGAATTATATTTGCAGCAAATGGAGGTCACGAAGGAAATGATACAGGAGTATCTGGATATCATTATTCTTGCTAGAAAAGGGGAATGCCCGAAGGAATAATGATAGCATTTAGGTTGATTTTGAAGTCAGGGGGATTAATTTGAAGAAGAGTGAGAAACAGATAATTGTACTTTCATTTATAAGTGTGGTTATAATTTTTTGTTCAATTGCATTAATTCTTAATTGGTCCGCCATTTTCCAAAAAGGAACCCCATTTCCTTATATCAGAGGAATGATACAATTGCAATTTAAGAATAAGGAATTTGCTCTAGTTCGAAAAGGCGAGCCAACAACATACATTACAAAGAAAGAAAAATATGACGAATTTCACAATCCAACAGGTGATAATGATAATGAGTTATATAGGTATATAGAGAGTAAGTATAAGGTTACATTTGAGCAAAGAATTGGTGGGACAGTTATCTTCCGTTCTAATGAAAAAGTGGTAAACCTAGAAACAGAAATTTATTGGAAAAATTATATTGTATGGACAGTAAGTGTAAGCGATACTAAATAAAATTCTTAACGAGAGGAATGAAGGAATGAAAAAAGATACATTATTTTATGGTATGATTTTTTTGGGAATTGCATTAATCGTTAGCTCATTTATTTTGTCTAATGCCATACGTCAAGGTAATCAATTATATGGCAATTTAACAGGTAATCTAAGTGGTTCTTTCACAAGTACGTCAGCAGATGTTATTTATACAGGTAATAAAAATTACACAAATAATGATATTTTAATTACTTATGATGCAGGAATCTTACTTGGATATCAGCGGGATGATTTCATAAGAGCCATTATAAGTGGTGAACTAGAAGGGATTCCATATACTAAGCTAGGCAGTGAATACATATTTAGCAGGAAAGCCTTGGAGGAATGGGTATATAATAAAACAAATATAGAGAATTGAAGTTAATGACTTATCTTTAAGCACTTTTTCACTATTTAATCAATTGCTTTATTTATAACAATAATTTTGACTTATTATCCATATATTATAGAAACAATAATATATAAGGTTGTGATAGAGTGAGGCTAATTATAATTAACAGAAAGATAAAGCTTCTTACACTAATGACCTTGGTTGTACTCCTGTTATTATGCCTTGTGTTTTGGCAATATAAGAGGCATAACAAAGAAACTATACTTGTGATGGGTGGTAATTATTTAAAACAAACAATTGAACAAGAGGATAGTTCAGAATCAAAAAAGTTGGATGTTGAAACCTACTTCAGACCTTCCGATCTGCCGGTATTAAATAATCGGTATAATACTCAATTCTTTGATGATTATTTTGGGAAGAAAGCCTCGAAAATAAAGCTCCCTAAAGACTTATTAGCAACTCCAGAGGAAACCATATTAAATTACTATAGCATACTAAGAGAGGCAGCCAATCATGAAGAGGATAAGGGTGCAGGCTGTGGAAGTTTAGGTAACGGAAAGATACCTTATCCGGTGGCATATAACTTTTTATCCTCCCAATACAAAAAGAAACTAAACTACAAAGAATATTTGAACACCTTTAAAAATATTTTACATATCAACTTAATTAAGTATAGGGAAATCCCTATATATGACAATCTTACTAATAAAAAACGTTATTTTGTGGAGCTTGAAACAATAGAGGGAACAGAAAAATATACGGGCGTTTTTGCCTATTATTATGGATTTGTTGATTTAGTTGAGGAGAATGGTAGATATTATATTGATAATCTAGAATTCGTGGGGGAAGATTATTTGTGCGCGCCTTATCATGGTTGGTCTCACGATGCGGAAGCTTCTGTGCAGATACGTTATGGGGGTTGGTGCTCGATGATTAAGGAAATGTATCCTATTGTGCAGGATGGTTATAGAAAGAATGTTTCCTTTAAAGGTACGGATGGGAATGATTATCTAATTGTGTTCTATCAATTAACCAATGATACAGATATTGAAATATCACAATATAAGAAACAAGATGGTGGAGAATGGGAGCTTATCAAACTCAATCCGGAGGATTGCCTGAAGGAAAAAGTAAAGGAATAAAAATAAAAAGTATCTCCTTTCCTATAGTGATAATTATATAGTGTATGCATTGACACGCATGTAAAAAAGAACAGCTTTGGCTGTTCTTTTCAAATTATAGAAAGTTCATCTTATTAATTTAAATATGCTCCTGATCCATCCAGATATAGTTAATTTATGGTAGAATTGTTTTGCTAAATCAATTATAATAATAGAAATACAGTTATAAACAGGTGTATAAAATTTACCTAAAAATAGGGAGGGATGTAAGATGAATTCATATGAAAAGGCAATGAATACAATGACGGAACTATTTGCAAGTGACCGACAATTTGCGTTTGCTACGGCAAAAGATAATGTTCCTACGGTACGTATGATTGATACCTATTATGATTCTGGAGCATTTTATATTGTGACTTATAAGAAATCACGAAAAGTTCAGGAAATAGAGCACAATCCGAATATTTCCCTTTGTAAGGATTGCTATCGATTTGATGGTAGGGCATATGAGATTGGACATCCTTTACTTCCTCAAAATAAAGACATTCGTGAAAAATTAATAAAAGCTTTTGAACCCTGGTATTTTAAACATAACAATGAGCAGGATGAATTTATGTGCTATGTAAAAGTTGAACTAGATAAGGGTTTTTGCTATAAGGATGGCGCAGGCTATCAAATTGACTTTAACCTTAAGGAGGCGGAGAGTTTTCCATTCCAATATGAAATTGTCATGACGGATTAAATTGGAGGCAGCAACTTGGAAATATTAATTAAAAGAGCATCAAAAGAAGATGTGGAAAAGGTTATTGCAAATAGGAAAGCATTTATTACAGATGTCATGAACAGGGAAGCATCTGATGAATTTATGAAGGCTACTACGGATTTCTTCCATAGCAGCATTAATTCAGAGTCAGTATTATGTTATATTGCTACACATAAGGAGCAGATTGTTGCCAGCGTAGTCACTATCATCACACAGGTTATCCCAAAGACCTACAATTTATCAGGAAAGATTGGGTACGTATATAATGTATATACACTTCCAAATTATCGCAGACAGGGTTTGGCAACCAAACTCTTACAAGAGGTAATTACGGAAGCGAGGAATCTTGGAGTGGGCGAGCTATATTTAAATGCAACGGAAGCTGGAAGACCTGTTTATGAAAAATTAGACTTTAAGATGTTAGAAAATGAAATGCGATTAATGGTAGAGTAATTCGAGCTGATTTTATCAAGCATTAATTAAATAAATAAAATTCACGCGATAAACTTACGTATGGAACGAAAGGAAAACCTATGAATATTGAGATTAAAAAACTAACACCGGAGCTAATAAAGGACTATTTATACTATTTTGAACATATAGGTTTTACTGACCACGAGGAGTGGGCTGGATGTTACTGTGTATACTATCATTGGAATGATAATTTACAAGCAGAAAAAGAGGAGTATGAGTCCAATGGTGGTTCTTGTTTTAAAAGGGAACTTGCCGTAAAAATGATTGAGCAAAGAAAACTGCAAGGCTATCTGGCATATATTGATGATAGGGTTGTGGGTTGGTGTAATGCCAATGATAGATCGGAATATGAGACCTTCAATCAAAAAAATGCACCGGAGCTTTGGGAAGATTATAAGGTGACAGAAAGGGTCAGATCGATTGTTTGCTACTCAATTGCTCCTAACATGCGCCGTAAGGGAATAGCAACAAAGCTTTTAGAGAAAGTAATTGAAGACGCAGCTTTGGAGGGATATACTTATGTTGAGGCATATCCAACTATATATGTAGAGAATCATCAGCATAATTACCACGGAGCTTTTTCCATCTATGAAAAGGCAGGCTTCGTATCCCATAGAAAACTTGAAGAGATAATTGTAGTTAGAAAATATCTGTAATATTAGGAGGTAACAAAAGATGATTCCGTGGATTTTAGTAATTGTTATGGCTGTATTGTCAATTCTTCTGTTTATTGGCAAAGGAACGTTTTTAATTGCAGGATTTAATACTGCAAGCAGTGAGCAGAAATCAAGGTATAATGTTAAGAGATTAGGTCGCGTTATAGGTTGTGGGTTAGGTTCATTAACTGCAATTGTTGGACTTATGTTAGCTTACAATGGGCAACTTCCGACACCAATAAAGTGGTTGATGCCTTGGGGGTATTTGGTTGCGCTAGTAGTAACAATAATTCTTGCAAATACTGTGTGCTTGAAGAAATAATGAAAGAAGATTTTTAAAATAATCAATTATCCTAAGAAAGCAAGCTTTCACGGCTAATTTATTAATATTCTGATTAGCGAGGAACAGCTACAAATAGTTCTATAAAATAACATTTACAAATGAATTGATTTGTAATATAATTGTTAAATAAATAACAAAAGTATCGTTCTGACCATGAGGGTTAGCCCAAGTAGGAAGGCGACAGACTAGAATAACTAATACATAGAAATGTATAGTAAAGAAGAGGTTAGTACTATTATAGTATATGCCTCTGTCTCATACTACCTATCCTATTATTTAGATATCTATCCCTGTGCCTTTGGCTGTGCCCATGGACACGGGGATTTTTGCGTCTTTATGGTGTGAAGTTTATGTAGTATTTGCAATCTAAGAATGGAGATGTTTATGACAAAGACGAGAGAATTAATTGAGAAGCTCGACAGACAGGGAGAATTGAATAAGGAAGAATTAATTACGTTGCTATCGGATATTTCCGAGGAAGAGAATGAAGTTCTTCGAGAAAAAGCTCGTCAGACAGCACATCGATTCTTTGGTAATAAGATTTATACCAGAGGTTTAATAGAATTTACGAATTACTGTAAAAATGATTGCTATTACTGCGGTATCAGAAGGAGTAATCGAGAGGTAGAACGTTATCGTTTGACAAAAGAAGATATCTTAAACTGTTGTAAGGTGGGCTATGAACTTGACTTTCGTACCTTTGTGTTACAGGGTGGTGAGGATGGCAGCTATAAGGATGAGGATATTGTTGAAATTGTTCAAATGATTAAGAAGGAGTATCCAGATTGCGCAATAACACTATCCATTGGCGAAAAGAGTTATGACAGTTATCTTAAATATTATGAAGCAGGAGCTGATCGATATTTATTGCGACATGAGACAGCCAATGATACGCATTATCGCAAACTTCATCCAGAGAACCTTACACTTGCAAATAGAAAGCGATGTCTAAAGGATTTAAAAGAAATTGGCTATCAAGTTGGTGCCGGCTTTATGGTTGGGTCCCCTGGGCAAACGCTGGAGAATCTGGCAGAAGATTTATTATATGTAAAAGAGCTTTCACCACAGATGATAGGGATTGGTCCGTTTCTTCCTCATCACGAGACTCCTTTTGCAAATGAAGCAAAGGGAAGCATGGAACAGACCCTGTTATTGATTAGCATATTAAGATTATTAATTCCAAATGCACTCATTCCGGCAACAACTGCACTTGGTACCATTCATCCCAATGGCAGAGAATTAGGAATTCTGGCAGGTGCTAATGTGGTAATGCCGAATTTATCACCTACCGTTGTCCGTAAGAAATATCAATTATATGATAATAAAATTTGTACAGGTGATGAGGCTGCCGAATGTCGTTTCTGCCTCTCCAATCGAATGAAGAAAATAGGTTATGAACTAGCTGTTGACCGCGGGGATTATCAAGCAATTGAGTCTTTTTCCCACATTTCATAAAAGGAGATACGAACATGTATGATGTAATGTCAAAGAAGGCAGAAGAATTCATCAGTCACGAGGAGATTCTTGCAACCTTAGAATATGCCAGTGCAAATAAGAATAACAGAGAATTAATAGATAGTATACTTGAAAAGGCAGCCAAGATGCAGGGAATAACGCATAGGGAAGCATCTGTTTTACTAGAATGTGACCAAGAGGAAGATATTCGAAAAATATATGATCTTGCCATTAAGATTAAAGAAAAATTCTATGGCAACCGTATCGTTATGTTTGCTCCCCTCTATCTTTCAAATTATTGTGTAAATGGTTGTGTATACTGTCCCTATCATTATGTAAATAAACATATTTCTCGTAAGAAGTTAACCCAGGAGGAAATTCGAAGGGAAGTAATTGCTCTTCAGGATATGGGACATAAGCGTTTGGCACTGGAGGCTGGGGAAGACCCTGTGAATAATCCATTGGATTATATCTTAGAGAGTATTGATACCATCTACTCCATCAAACATAAAAATGGTGCTATCCGCAGAGTTAATGTTAATATAGCAGCTACAACCGTTGAGGATTATGTAAAACTTAAGGATGCAGGAATTGGAACCTATATTTTATTTCAGGAGACATATCATAAAGAGAACTATGAGAAACTTCATCCTACTGGTCCAAAGCATAATTATGCTTATCATACAGAGGCAATGGACCGTGCAATGGAAGCAGGAATAGATGATGTTGGTCTGGGAGTTTTATATGGACTTAATATGTATCGTTATGACTTTGCAGGAATATTAATGCATGCGGAACATTTGGAAGCAGCTATGGGGTGTGGTCCCCATACCATCAGCGTTCCCCGCATTCGACCAGCAGATGATATAGATGCTGGAAGCTTTAAGGATTCTATTTCAGATGAAATATTTGAGAAGATTGTTGCAATTCTTAGAATTGCAGTTCCTTATACAGGAATTATTGTATCGACCCGTGAATCTCAAAAGAGTAGAGAAAAAGTATTAAAATTAGGGGTATCCCAAATCAGCGGTGGATCTAAAACCAGTGTTGGAGGTTATGCCGAAGAAGAATCGGAAGAAGATAATTCTGCACAGTTTGATGTAGATGATAAGAGAACCCTGGATGAAATCGTTAACTGGCTTTTATCCCTGGGGCATATTCCAAGTTTTTGTACCGCTTGTTACCGAGAGGGACGAACCGGAGATCGATTTATGAGCTTGGTAAAATCAGGTCAGATCGCAAACTGTTGTCAGCCAAATGCTTTGATGACCTTGGAAGAGTATCTTCAAGACTATGCTTCTCAGGATACGAAGATAAAGGGAAGTGAATTAATTGAAAACGAATTAGAACATATTCCAAATGAAAAAGTATTGAGGATTGCCAAAGATAATCTAGAAAAGATTAAAACTGGCAGCAGGGATTTCAGATTTTAAGTAAATTGCCGATAGATAATGTAGGAAGTTATATATACACTTTAGATATGTAACACCTATATAATAATTTATTTACAAAACAGGGTTTACACACACAAGAGAGAAGGTATTTTATGGAAAGCTTAACAAAGAATAAGAAATCGAACGAAGAAATATTAAGTATGCTGCAAAAAGCCTTTGGAGATAACTTTACACTGGAAGAAGTTCAAATAAAAGAGCTTACAGGTGGTTTCTTTAATGTTGCCTACGAAGTAATAATGAGAGACAAAACAGTTATTTTAAAAATTGCACCGCCCTCAAATATTAAGGTTATGAGTTACGAACATAATATGATGAAAGCAGAAGCAGAGGCGATGCAGCTGGTGTATGAAAAGACATCAGTTCCAGTGCCTAAAGTGCTTTATTATGATGCATCTCATAGTGTCTGCAATGCAGATTACTTCTTTATGGAGAAGATAGAAGGGGAAAGTTTTTTTGAACTAAATGTGAAAGAGCTGATTTCAAGTGATGTGCAAAAGCAGATATATAAGGAAGTCGGACGCTATAGTAAAGAAATAAACCAAATCAAAGGAGAACGTTTTGGCTATTATGCTTTAACGGAAAAGCAGGGTGACAGCTGGAAGGAAGTATTTCTTCAGATGCTGGAAGAAGTATTACAGGATGGCGAACGTGTGGATATAAGCCTCGGTGTCTCCTATGAGGAGGTAAGAAAGCTAGTCCTTCAAGCAAGTCCGGTGTTAGAGGAGGTAAAGGAACCTTATCTGGTACATTGGGACTTATGGGATGGAAATGTATTTGTTCAGGATAATGTACTTAGTGGAATTATTGATTTTGAACGAGCCATGTGGGCGGACCCCTTAATGGAATTTAACTTTAGAGGACATAATAATATCGAGGAGTTCTATAAGGGATATGGAAGCAACTTGCGTGAAGCAGCCCCTGTCAGGTCCCTGCTTTATGATATCTATCTCTTTGCAATCCTTATAATTGAAACAAATTATAGATTCTATCCCGATGACTGGCAGTTGAATTTTGCTACTGAGCAATTAGAGAAAACAATTACAGAACTTCGACAAGAGCTTGAAAAATAATTGAAGTAGAGATGAGGCTTCTGCAAAAGTCTATTATGTCGAGAGAAAAGGGAGTATAGATACTCCCTTTTTGCATAGTTATTTTTTTATAACAGCCTGATTAATTATTGTGGTTTATACATACCCTTGCTTTGCATATAAGCAAAGATTGCTTCCCCATGTTTCTGTTCTTCTGTCTCAATGTGATTGAGTACATCACGTACAGAAGCATCTTTAAATTCAAAGATTGCGGTATTATAAGTGCCTGCGACATATTTCTCTGTATTTAACATGTCTGTACATAAATCTTTATCAGACGCATTAAAACTAGAATCTCCTGAAGCCCAATTGGAAGATTGGGAAGTAGATGAAGAACTGTTTTGATTATTCTGTCCGCCACCTTGATTCATATCAGGAACTTTTCCAGTTAGTAATTGATTGATCGTCTGTAAGTGTTCTTTTTCTTTCTGTCCATTCGTGCGAAATACTGCCTTAAGTTGAGGGTCTGCAGCAATTTTCTCATAGTTCTCATATTTTAATATACACTGCTCCTCGTGGCTTTTTGCATCCTCAAGTAAAAATCTTTCTTTCGTCGTTAATTGAAAATTAGTTATCATAGTAACACCTCCGCGATTAGTATTTTCAGAGGTTTTTTATATTATTCAAAAACTGGATACAATTTACTTGATTTATTGATAAATTTGTTATATAAAATTAATTATTTTTAATTAAGAAAATAAAATGTAGAAAAACAAAATATTATCATATATAATAGTAACAAATACCTAGTCAACATAAAAAAATACAATTAATAATCTATGGATATACCAGACCAGATCAATTCAGCTAAATAAAACTACTAAAGTGGGGAAGGAATCCTATGTGTAACAAAGAATTAGACGAATTAATTATTAAGTATGGGATATTAGAAAAAGCGTTTGATCATATTCGAGTGATTGATCCCTTGGAACACACGGTACTATTTCATAATGGTGCGGATTCTGTTTCTACTGGATTTCATTGTTTTGAGCTTTTGGGCAAAAATAAGGTCTGTGAAAATTGTATTTCTATTAGGGCATATCATGATGATAAAACCTATACAAAGATGGAATATAACAAAGATAATGTATTTTTTATTATTGCAATTCCAGTTGATTTACCAGATCGGAGAGTTGTAATTGAGATAATTATCAATGCAACCAGCAGTTTAATTCTAGAAACTAATCAGGGAAATATTTATTCCGAGATGCATGAAGTAATTGATAAGATGAATAATCTTGTGTTAAAGGATTCGTTAACGGGTGTATATAATCGAAGATATATTAATGAGAAATTACCTGAGGAAATAAAACACGCAAGAAATTCAGAGAAGAGCATTTCAATTATTATGGTAGATATCGATTACTTTAAAAAAGTAAATGATACATATGGGCATCTGTGTGGAGATAGAGCTTTGAAGAAATTTGCACAGATACTTTCCCAAGGACTTAACAGAACAACTGACTGGGTGGCACGATTTGGAGGAGAGGAATTTTTAATCTGTCTTCCAGGAGCCAATAATGAGGTTGCAGGGCAGATAGCAGAGAGATTACGCAAAAAAGTTGAAAAAAGTGTAATAACCTACGGAAATAAAAAGTTTCAGATAACAGCTAGTTTTGGTATTCACACAATTACGCCAGGCAAGCATATTACAATGAATGAAGTGCTGGAACTAGCGGACGGTAAGCTTTATGAAGCAAAACATAATGGAAGAAATAGAGTTGAGAAATAAAACTGTTTATAAAGACCCGGTATAACAATGGATAAGTTTCACTTGTTATAGCCGGGTCTTCTTGATTATTGTTTTTAATTCATTACAACAAAAATGACATTTTAGATCAACAAACTTATAAGTTTAATATTTGATTTCAAGACCTTCCTGGTGTTTCCTATCCATATTATGCCTTGCTTTTCTATTTGCAACGCTATCAAATATGATTGAGAAATCATAGTCCGCTGGATACATTTCAGTTGCAGCCACCTTAAGCTTTAACCGTTTGTGGTTAATTAATTCTTTCTTCTTCTGAATCTGAACTCCTATCATACCATGTTCGTCGGAAGGCTGATATACAATTCCAAGTTTCTTCTGGGGATAAACCACAACACAATCGCCGAGATTAAATCTCTGCGAACGGGTATTAGCCTCCTTTTTTGGAATGATTTTTTCTATTTTCAAAGTTGGAAGGACTTTTTCTTGTACAGGTAAGGCTTCCTCGGGGAAATTACGGAAGGAGTTCATTTCTGGAAGTTCACGTTTATCGCTTATTTCCTTATAGTAAGCTTCTTGGTAAGCACGTTCCAGAAGTCTCTTTGGCAAGCCCAGTCGCTTGGCAATGTAGAGCGCACAGCTTTCACCAGCTTCTCCTATTTCCAAACGATATAGGGGCTTTAAGCTTTCTCTATCAAAGGCCATTTTTGCATTAAGAATACCTTCGGTTTTGTTGGCATAATCCTTCACTTCTGGATAGTGTGTAGTTGCAACAAAGAGACATTTCTTCGCTCTAAGTTCTTCAAGAATGGCAATAGCGATACCCATACCCTCTGCAGGATCAGTGCCGGAACCAAGTTCATCTAATAGAATGAGACTATCCTGATCGGATTGGCTTAAAATGTGGATAATACTCGTTATATGAGAGGAGAATGTTGATAAGTTTTCTGTAATGCTTTGTCCATCGCCAATATCGCACAACACAGTATTATTCATACATAGGTTTGCGCTTTCACAGGGAACATGCAAGCCGCTCTGCGCCATTAAGCCCAGCAGACCGATGGTTTTGAGAGCAACCGTTTTACCTCCAGTGTTTGGTCCGGTAATTACTATTCCATTAATATTATCTCCAAGACTAAAGTTTAGGGGGACACATTCATCCGGTTTTAACAAGGGGTGTCTGCCATTGACAATTTCAATATAGCGATCTGTATTAATTGTAGCAGGAACTGCCTTCATATCCACACTTAGTTTTGCCTTAGCAAAAAGTATGTCTAACGCTTCCATGGCTTCCATATTCATGCGAATATCAAAACCATTGTCACAGACATAACTGGAAAGTACAAATAAAATTCTTCGCTCTTCGTTGTTTTCAGCAATTTCAAGTATATTCAGCTCATCTCTTAGTTTGCCTACTGCAGTAGGTTCTATAAAATAGGTAGCACCGGAAGAAGAAATGTCGAGAACGGAGCCGCTTACCATATGTTTATATTCTTTTTTTACTGGAAGAACATAATGCCCATTTCTTTGAGAGACATAGCCTTCGGTAAACCATTCTTTTTTACCTCGTAATTGATTCTCAAGCTTAGTCCTAATTTCAGAATTTATCTGTTCGATACTTCGACGAATATCCTTTAGTTCCTTTGAAGCGCTATCATCTATAGCATTATTACGAATTGAGTTCTGTATCTCGTTCGACAACTCGCTAAGTTCTTTGATAGAGCCGCCATATCCAGCGATTCCTACACCAAGATATTCAGCACGCTTTAAAAAAGTCTTCATACGCTTACAGGAATTTAGAAATTG
>JAFACO010000397.1 GCA_023425485.1 Bacillota bacterium | reverse complement strand
ATTGCAGCTAAAGACACCGGAAGGCTTTGAGACCAGACCAACAACGGATAAAACGAAAGAGACGTTATTTAACATTTTAAATCCATATTTGGCTGATTCTGATTTCCTTGATCTTTTCTCTGGAAGTGGGGCAATAGGTATTGAAGCCCTTTCCCGAGGTGCAAAATATGCTGCCTTGGTAGAAAATAATAAAACAGCTTTGGATTGTATTAAAGCTAATTTGCACACCACAAAGTTAGTGGAGGAAGCAGATGTCTTGGCGTACAATGTCGTTGATGCGATTCGAAGTTTAGAGATTCGAGGCAAGGTTTTTGATGTTATATTCATGGACCCTCCTTATAATCAACAGTTGGAAAAAGAGGTTTTATTAACACTGCAAAGCTCCAATATTATATATTGCGATACCATTATCGTGGTAGAAGCCTCATTAAAGACAGAATTTGACTATCTTGAGGATACGAGATTTCGTATTTTCAAGAAAAAAGAATATAAAACAAATCAACATGTATTTATAGAATTGAAATAATTACATGTGCTATCAGTAAAATGGAGGGGTATATGAAAATCGGTATCTATCCCGGCAGCTTTGACCCAATTACATTAGGACATCTGGACATTATAGTACGTGCTTCCGGTTTAGTTGATAAACTGATTATCGGAGTTCTCAAAAACAATGCGAAGAAGCCACTTTTCACATCAACAGAGCGGGTTGAACTCATTGAACGGGTTTTAAGGGAACACACTAATTTGCCTCCTATCGAGGTGGAAGATTTTGATGGTTTGCTTATTGATTATGCGAAAAAAAAAGACGCAACCATCATAGTAAGAGGACTACGTGCAATTACTGACTTTGACTATGAGCTGCAAATTGCACAGATGAATCACAGATTAAATACTGAGATTGATACAGTGTTTTTTACCACCAGTGTTGAGTATTCTTTTCTAAGCTCCAGTGCGGTAAAAGAAATTGCATCTTTTGGAGGAGACATTGGACAATTTGTTCCAAAATGTGTCCAACAAGCAATCTTTGATAAATATAAATTGATAAGGAGTGTCTGATATGGGAGCAAGCAGAATTGAGCAGTTAATCGAGGATATATATGAATTTGTTGAAAGTTGCAGAATGCAGCCATTGTCAAGCACAAAGGTAATTGTACCTAAGGACGAATTGTATGATTTGTTGGACGAGCTTAGACTTAGAACACCGGATGAAATTAAACGTTATCAGAAAATAATCGCAAATAGAGATGCTATTATTGCTGATGCTGAAGAAAAAGGAGAAGTTATCATCCGTCAGACGAGGGATAAAGCGAAAGAGCTTTTAAATGAGCATGAGATCATGCAGCAGGCTTACTATCAGGCAAATGAAATGATTACACAGGCATCGGAAGAAGCAGAGCGCTTACATAGAGAGGCATCGGAAGAAGCGGATCAGATTAGAGCAAGTGCCCTGGCTTACTCCAATGAAATGTTAGGAGAAGTAGAACGAGTATTGGCATCTGCTTATGAAACCGCTGCTTCAAAATATGACTCATTTATTGGCACATTAAAGGCTAATCTTGAGGTGGTAAGCAATAATAAGAGGGAGCTAAATGAACAGCTTTATCCTCAAAATCCAGCGCAAGTGAATTATGAAGCAAATCCAGCCTATGCAGACGAGGATTTTGATTTTGATGAAAACACCTTTATGCAAGACATTCAGTAAGTTATTGCAGAAAGAAAAATCTTACATAGACAGTGGCCATTAGGAAAGCAATGATGGAACTAATTAGTTTAACAATAAGATATGCATGAATCGATAGTCCTGATTCCTGTAATACACTCTTGGTTTGGGCAATACCCGAAAAGCCTCCAAAGGTAGTGATTACAGTGATTAGGACTATTTTTAGTTCATTTGACATATTACTAATGCTTATATTACTAATGCCCGTGGTTATTTCAAATACACCCATGAGACATGCTTTAAGTATATCGGGAATGATATTAATTTCTTTAATCATATAAGCCAGGATAGAAAACAATATAATATAACCGCCAATGCGTGTAATAATTTCGAAACCATTCATGATGGAATTATCAACCATTTGGAATGAAAATCGTTGGTTGTTGTCTGTGGCCTTAAGTTGCATGCGATTGGGCTTATAAGAATTCTTTTCTTCAGAACCTTGACGAAAGAAGAACTTTCGGCAAAGTATTGCCCCCAGAATAGCAGATCCATATATGATAACGAATAGAGCATATTTTATATGGGGAAGCTTTAATTGGGTTACTGATATATAGCCAATAATAAACATCGGACTGGCATTATTACATAGGGTTAGTAGAAATTGTCCTTCGCTTTTGCTTATTCTCTGTTCCATTACCAGGTCTGCACTTGTTTTGCCACCCATTGGAATACCGGATAAAAAGCCTATAACGATAGGATAACAGCCTTCTTTGCTTAAACGAAGTAATCTTCCTAGCACTGGGTGGAATAAGCTGCTAATTTGTTTAGATAGATTTAGTCGGATAATTAGATTTGATACAATGATAAAGGGGAGTAGGGTAGGCAATACATGATGGAACCAAAGTAATAAGCCCTCACTGGCTCCATGAATTGCAGTCTCTGAGAATACCAGCATAGAGACTAAGAAGAGGAGGAGCAAGCCTTTTACTATGCGGGTAATCGATATTTTTTGTAAAATCATTAAATTCTCCTTGTAGACAAGACACAAGTTTATTATAATTTATTGAAAGAAGTGGTAAAATATTCTTAACAGTTCAGCCAAGTTTATTGGTTAGAGAAATTTCGAATATAGATATTCTGAATTTATTATTTGCAATAATGAAAGGAGACATAGTAATGGCACAGAACAAAGCATTACAAAAAAGAAGTGAAGTAGAAAAGAAACATACCTGGGCAATAGAAGATCTTTATAAGAACGATACAGAGTGGCAGGTGGAATATGATAAGATAAAGGAATTGTTGCCAACAGCAACGCAATATCAGGGAAGATTATCAAAATCAGCAGATTTGTTACTTAATTTTTTACAAGTAACAGATGAGATTAGTATGTTGACAGAGAGAGTCTATGTTTATTCCAATCAGAAATATCATGAAGATACGGCAAATTCAACCTACCAGGATCTTTCTAATAAAGCCGGAGCCCTTATGGTACAGGTTAGTAGTGCCCTTTCCTTTGCTACCCCTGAAATATTAACAATTCCAGAAGATGTTATTACTGAATTTAGAAGTGAAGTAGAAGAACTTAAAGTATATGATTTTTATTTAAAAAATATTTTACGTCGCAGGGCACATATCCTTTCACCAGAGATGGAGGAGCTGCTTGCGGATGCGGGCGAGATTGCAGATGCGCCAAGTAATATATTTACCATGTTCAGTAATGCGGACATTAAATTCCCAACGATTAAGGATGAAGATGGTGAGGATATCCAGATTACACACGGACGTTATATAAAATTAATGGATAGTCCTGACCGTAGAGTAAGAAAGGATACCTTCCAGGGCTTATATGCTACCTATCAGAGTTATCGCAATACTTTGGCAGCAGCATTTAGCAGCAATGTAAAGCAGGAAGTATTCTTTGCTAAGGCGAGAAAGTATCCGTCCACTTTGGCAAAAGCATTGGATGACGGTAATATTCCGGTGGAGGTTTATACGAATTTAATTGCCGCAGTGCATGATAATATGGGATTAATGCATCGTTATGTCAAACTTCGCAAGAAATTACTTGGAGTTGATGAATTGCATATGTATGATCTTTATACACCGCTTGTTGCTGATGCGAAGATGGAAGTGCCATTTGAAGAGGCTAAGGAGATTGTAGCAAAAGGGTTAGAACCACTTGGTGAAGAATATCAGAAGATTTTAAACGAGGGTTATAGCAATAGATGGATTGATGTTTATGAAAATGAAAATAAACGTAGTGGAGCTTATTCCTGGGGAGCTTATGGAACACATCCTTATGTACTTCTAAACTATAATGACACTCTTGATAATGTATTTACCCTTGCGCACGAGATGGGGCATGCAATCCATAGTTATTTATCAGACAGGACACAGCCATATATTTATGCTGGATACAAGATTTTCGTTGCAGAGGTTGCATCCACCTGTAATGAATCACTTTTGATTGATTATATGTTAAAGAATACAAACGATAAAAAAGAAAAAGCATATTTGATTAATCATTTCTTAGATAAATTTAAGGGAACCTTATATCGTCAGACCATGTTTGCAGAGTTTGAAATGATCACCCACAAAATGGTGGAAGACGGTGAGAGCTTAACGGCTGAGACCTTATGTAAGGTATACCGTGACTTAAATATCAAATATTTTGGTGATGATATCGTTATTGACCCAGAAATAGATATGGAATGGTCAAGAATCCCACATTTCTATACTGCATTTTATGTATATCAGTATGCAACAGGATATTCAGCAGCGATTGCGTTATCAAGAAGAATATTAAATGAAGGTGCTCCTGCGGTGGAAGACTATCTCAATTTCCTAAGCGGTGGTAGTTCAAAGCATCCAATTGATTTGTTAAAGGGAGCTGGAGTTGACATGAGCACGAAAGAGCCAGTGAATCAGGCACTTCAGTTATTTGCAGAACTATTAGACCAGATGGAAGAGCTTCTTGCATAAGGCATAATTGTTACAGACAAAGTTGCGTCATATAATTAAACCAAGAGCTAGAGAGGAAAAACAGTATGGAAGAAAACAAAAGCATTCAGACCATTGATGAATACATTGCTCAATTTTCTCCAGAAATTCAGGAGAAGCTTAACGCACTTCGAAAAGTAATTAAGGAATGTGCTCCTGAGGCTATGGAGAAAATAAGCTGGGGTATGGCTACCTTTGATTACCATGGCAATCTGGTACATTTCGCTTCCTTTAAAAAGCATATTGGTTTTTATCCCAGCCCAAGTGGAGTGGAAGTATTCAAAGATAAACTTACAGGTTATATTACTTCCAAAGGTGCAATTCAGTTTCCTGTGGAGGAATCAATCCCTTTTGAACTTGTAAAAGAAATTGTAAAATATCGAGTGCAGGAAAATTTGAAATGGGCTGAGGAAAAAAAGGCTGCAAAGAAGAAAGCTGTGGTAGAAAACAAGGAATAATAATTTATAGCAAGACTTACTATAAGAATACTTTATGTGTGTAAAATGAAAACTCCCCTTTAGGAAGATAGTCCGTTTTGGAACATATCTGACAAAAGGGGAGTTTTTATCAATTCATAACTAGCCAATTTTATCTGCTATTTAATTATTATTACACGCTGATATTCATTTGGTAAAAGAATTTTAAATTTATCAAACACAGCTTGATTGTACAAATCTGTAGCGAGAATATCCGTCTTAAGCATTTTCATAGCAAGTTCATCCAGCATTTCGTAAGCTTTTGAGACCTTTGTAATAATTGGTAGGGTACTGCTTGATTCAATATTACGCAACAAGGTGGAGGATTCCCGACGAAGTCCAAGAACCCGTGCATATCGGTTATAACCTTCGGCATTATACTCCTCAAAGTCCTTCTTTTTAATTTCCAATAATAAATGAACCAATGCACGATTTATTCTGGTTAAGGTTACATTTCTTGTCTTTATTAATTGGGCAAGTTCGGAGATTTCTTTCGGATAAGGAGATAACTTTTTAATGCGATCGGAAAGATCTGGAGTAAGGTCCAAATAATCGGGTAAGCTTTCTCGAGCAGTCATCAACAATTTGTATTTTATAGAGGCTGCGAAGTCCTCCTCCGAGATAGGATAACCTTTATCATAACTATCTAAAAGCGTTTGATAGACATCCGCGGGGACACTTTGTTCCATCAATTCAAAATAATTTACTGCGGCATCCTTTTCAAATATCGCTCTGCGAATAGCAGTTGCAGAACTTATAGAGGTTTCCTGATTATCAGACAGCATATCATCATGATAATGAGCAGATAAACGCTTAATTGTATACGGAGTTATGCTGGAATTAAGTCGACGGAGTGCCTTTACATATTCAATTCCAAGAATATTATTGGGTTCCAGGAGAAGAGAAGTAATTGCTTCTTTTTTTTCTGCTGAAACTTCTTGCATCGTATCCAAATAAGCTTTTGTTCTGGCAGCCGGATAAGTCATACCCTCTTTTAGTGCGTCTTGCAATGCGGTATGAAAAGAAGCAGGAGCTTGTATTAAGTAGTCAGCAGCCTCCTTAATTAATTC
>JAFACO010000365.1 GCA_023425485.1 Bacillota bacterium | reverse complement strand
ATCATTAGAAGTTATTCTTAAAGATTTTCCGCTTATATGAATTCCTACTGCATTTACATACTCAACAAATTTATCACTCTGCAAAATATCAACTGCATCTTGCAACGACATTTCATCGTTTTTTGGTATAATATACATACCAGCGTAAGGAATGCATTCACGATCTAACTTATATACATTAACTTTCTCTGTAATTACTGTTGATACTAACAATTTTTCTTTATCCAATCCGACTAGCGCTTGTGATCTACCATATTCAAACCAATTCGCACTTTTATCTTTTTTACGCTTATCTAACTTTTCTCTCTTTTTATTTAAATACAATGTGGCACCTGGAAATTTATTTTCGAATTCAATAGTTGAATATTTATTTAAATTTCCATCCTTATAATAATATGGAAAAATAATCAACTCCTTCTTGTCGTACTTAAGTGATCGTGGTGTTGCAGTTTCTCGTACTACTTTTTGTTCAATGCAAAATCCCTCACACATAATAAAATTTTCTTCAACATTCCACTTTTTTATTACGTAAGCTTCATTTAATAGTGTTGCTACAACATGTGAAACTTGAAAGTAAACCCCAAATTCTCTCGTTCCTATATTGAAATTATTACTAAAGGACCATTTATCAATTAGTTTATCAATATCTATTTTTATCGAATTGTTATTAGCTACATCAGTATAATTTAATTGCTTTAACGTTCTATTTTTCTCTATCACCATAATAGCAGATTTAACTAGGGCATTATCAAAAATTTTTTCTTCTGTATAATCTATGATTTCTGAAATATAATTTTTCATCATATTTCGCAAATTTTCTCCAAATACAGTCTTAAAAATACTGCTAGGTATCAAATATGCCATCTTTCCGTTGTTATGCAAACTTAATATGCTCTTTTCTATAAACGCATAACAATAGTCAAATTTGCCTTCTTTACATGTTGTGAAATTATCCTTAACAAAAATTCTATCAGAATCTTCCATATCACTATAGGTTAAGTATGGTGGATTCCCAACTATATAATCAAAGTTCATGCTTATATTCCACTTTAAATAGTCCACATTAAATATTTTCCACTTAACATTAGAAATTCCTTCTTTTTCAGTTACTTGCTTCAAGTTTTTAAGACATTTTTTGTAATGTTTTTTATCCAATTCTATTCCGTATATATCCTGTTCTAATCCATACTTTATTTTAGAATTAGAGATTTTATTATTTTTACAATCCAATATATACCTACCAACTATACTTACAAGTATTTTCCCATCTCCGCAGGAATTTTCCAATACCTTTTTCCCGTATAATTGCTCATTATATCCAACATTGTCTAATAGTTTCTCAACATAATTTTCTGGTGTGAATACTTGACACTTCTCGTTCATATGTTACCTCAAGGTTCTAATTTTATTTATTGTCAGAAATTAACCCGCCACTTCCGCAGCATTTTCCTTTATCTCATTCACCAACTGAACAATATCCGCCCTACTCTTGCTATCAAACTGCGATTCCATTAGTTACGTCATATTCCCTACGTTATCCACAAACTTTTTCACAGAGACAATTTACCACTGGTTCAGCTATTCAACATTGATAACTTTCATTTCCACTTCATGCTCACGCTTTACAATCTTACGGATAAGAAAACCAAACAGTGTATCTCCAAACTCTCTCTTGTAATCTCTTTAATGAAACACAAGAGATATGTAACCACTGCCCATATATTTGTCCACTTTTATCAATCTTATTTATCTCTTATTACCTGTCCCAAATCCGGGTATATCTGCCTTCTTAATCCAGTTTCTTATGGTATCTTTTGTTACTCCTAGATACTCTGCTGTTTCTTCTAAACTCGACCATTTTTCAATTATTTCAGACATACATTTTCCTCCGAATTGTCTCACTTTCAGTTTTTACACAACTACAAATATTGTATCTCTAAATTGTCATATTAGCAACCAAATTTCGACTTCTTACATATGATCAATAGGAAATAGTGGTAAAGACAAGGAACTTATCGTCCCCTGCCCTTCTACCTATCTTTTGGATGAATTTCTAATCCTGCCTTATAAACATACTGATAATTCTCATACCGCTTATCGAAGTCCATATCAACGCTTAATTTCTTCAATACAGCATTATGAAGTGCTCGACTATAATGATTATCATCCATCCGGAATTCAAATAACTTTGCTTTTTCAGACACCGTCAGATACCAGTATGATAGACCAGCTTCCTGCAACTCATTACAAATTCGTTCAGTATCCTTACTGATCTAATTTGCCTATCTCCCACATATACTGCATCTGATTCCTACATAACTTCACCAATGCTGCAATCATGACCAATCTCTTGAAAATATTGTTTTACCAATCGTATCACATCTATTTAATCAACATAATCAGATATTGTAAAGATCCGAATTATTAAGCTTAACTTCCGTCTGTGATTCAACCTCTATCGTTGCTGGTGGCTTACTATATCTATATTACAAACAAATCCTACAACCCATATAAAAACTGGGCTGTAGGATTTTCAATCATTATAAACCACTCTATATACCTTTTTAATAACGCTCGTTTAATTCATCTAAACCTATCAATTAATGTTAGCATTAAAAAGACCAAATCAAATTCTTTCTTTATTCAACCATAGTTCTGCTTCATCAAACATAAAATTTATCTCTAACTACGTGAACATTAAAATCTCTTACAAATTACTATACCCCATCAGACTTGCATCCACTGCCTTAGCAACTTGACGACCTTCCCAGATAGCCCAAACAACTAAGGACTGTCCACGACGCATATCACCTGCGCTAAACACCTTATCTACATTGGTCTGGTATCTATCGACATCAGTCTTAACGTTAGTTCTGCCATCAAGTTCTAAGCCAAATGCTTCTGCGATATAGGACTGGGTACCAAGGAAGCCTGCTGCGATTAATACAAGGTCAATCTCCAGCTCCTGCTCACTTCCAGCAACCTCTACCATATTCATACGTTTGGTAGCTTCATCAAGCTTGCTTTCCAGACGAACTATAATAACCTTACATAGATTACCGTTCTCGTCCGCGATAAATTCTTTCACTGTTGATTGATAAAGTCTTGGGTCACTGCCAAACACTGCTGCTGCCTCCTGCTGACCATAATCGGTCTTGCAGATTTTTGGCCATTCCGGCCAAGGATTATTCTCTGCTCTCTTATCTGGAGCCTTTGGCATCATTTCAAGCTGTAATACCGAAGCTGCACCCTGACGAATGGAGGTACCCACACAGTCGTTACCGGTATCACCACCACCAATAACCAGTACTTTCTTATCCTTAGCACTTAAGGTAAAGGAGTCCATATGAGCTACAGTAGTCGTTCCTGCATCTAATAAATCTTTTGTAGCAGACTTTAGGAAATCCACTGCAAAGTAGATGCCTTTCGCCTCTCTGCCTGGTGCTTTTATATCTCTGGGATTAGAAGCTCCGCAAGCGAGAATTACGCTGTCGTACTCTTGTAATATATCCTCTGCCTTATAATTTTCACCTACATTAGCAGAAGTTACAAAAGCTACACCTTCCTGCTTCATAATATCAACACGGCGTTCTATCACATGCTTTTCTAACTTCATGTTAGGTATCCCATACATCATCAGACCACCAACACGATCCGAACGTTCAAACACAGTTACACTATGACCTCTTTTATTTAACTGGTCAGCTGCTGCCAGTCCTGCCGGTCCTGAACCAATGACTGCAACCGTCTTGCCTGTGCGAAGTGACGGAGGATTGGCTGTAATATAACCAGCTTCATATCCATATTCAGCAATTGCATATTCATTATCTTTAATGGTCACCGGATCTCCATTTAAGCCACAAGTGCAGGCAGCTTCACAGGGAGCCGGACATACACGCCCGGTAAACTCCGGAAAATTATTTGTCTTCATAAGCCTTGCTAAGGCCTGTTTCATATTTCCTCTATATAAGGAATCATTCCATTCGGGTATTAAATTCTTAAGCGGACAACCGGAAGCCATACCACCGATGATCATACCTGACTGACAGAAAGGAACACCACATTCCATACATCTTCCACCCTGACATTTTCTATCTTCCATAGAAAGCGGCTGATGGAATTCATCAAAATGTTTGATTCTATCTAATGGCGCTTCTGAAGCGGTTTCCGTTCTAACATATTCCATAAATCCTGTAGGTTTTCCCATACACTTACCTCCATTGCAAAATTATGAAAGAACCGCTAGTAGGTTCTTTCCGAGTGAAAGTAACTCACTTTCACTCTAACCTCTTTTATAGTTTACCAAGACTACATATATGCTTTTTTAAGATGAAAATTAACCACGAGTATTCGCAAAGAACGCTTCAATTTGTGCCTGTTCACTGCTAAGTCCCTTTTCTTCCATCTGTACAATGGTAAGCAGCATACGTCTATAGTCATGAGGTATAATCTTTTTAAACTTTGGTAGGTAATCTGCGAAATTCTCCAGAATTAACTTACCTTTTGCAGAGTTTGTATTTTTCACATGTTCGGTAATCATCTCTTTGAGCTCAATCACATCATATTTCTCTGTCACTGCTTCAAAGGAAATCATACCTTTATTCAGTTTCTTGTAAAGGTCACTTTGCTCATCCAGAACGTATGCAATACCGCCGCTCATACCTGCTGCA
>JAFACO010000306.1 GCA_023425485.1 Bacillota bacterium | reverse complement strand
TGTAATCTGCTTCAACCATCATATATAATCCATTCAAAGTTAATTTAGATACGGTTAAGGTTCCCTTATCTATAACTAACTTTTTATTTATATTCACTATTTTTTCATTGTAAATCTTAGTTGGTGTATAGTTAAAACTAAAACTATTAATATTGGGAGTTGAAGTGTCATTGAACCAAGTCACTTTTGCATTAACTTTAATCGAACTATTTACCCATTCCTCTGTATTTATATAAGGGTCTTCAAAGGTAACTAATGTCAGATACGGAGATAAGTCGTCCTCGAAAGTGGTCTTTTCATGATATTCTACGCTACCTTTGATCAATCTATTTTGGCTATCTACTACATTTACGCCAAACATCATATGAAACGCAACTGTTCTATTCTGAAATTTTGATACCACTGCATTCCCCTTCTCATCAACTAAATTATACGTAATAACCATTCCATGCTTTCCCATTACGATATCATATATATTCATCGTAATATCATCCACCGTAATCGATTGGTTTACTGGATCTTTATAGCTACTCACATTTGTTTCATAGTAATGATAAACACTATCTGTAATGTAGGAAAATAAGTTAACAATTGCAGCTTGTACTGGTTTTGTAGATAAGCAGATTAACGCAGAGAGTAAAATAACAAGTATAAAAGCTCTTCTTCGGATTTTTTGCTTAATTAATATTGTTCCGATTTCTGTTCTTTTGAATCTATGGTTACTCTTATTCATCGCACTGCCTGTTAAAGTATTCATCAATTCTTCTTTGTAATCATCACGAAATTCTATTTTATCAATTGCATTATTATATTGATTATACATTTCAAAACTCTCCTTTCAGTACCTTTTTAAGTGAATTGCGTCCTCGTTCCAACCTTGTACCCACCGTAGAGGAAGGAACATTTAAGATTCCAGCTATTTCTTTGATGGAATATCCTTCATAATAAAATAAATGAATTATAATTCTATATTTATCAGGCAAGCATAAAACTGGACTTAATAATTCACTTTCTTCTTCTGAAAGATAAGAAATATTATTATCTAGAACAATGTTTTTTCTATATGTAGCCTTTAAATAATTTAAACTAATATTAATCGTCACTTTGATTAGCCATGCTTTTTCATGCTCCCCACTTGAAAACCTTGGTTTTTTTGTTAAAAGCCGGATGTACACTTCTTGGACAATTTCTTCTGAATCATAAGTATTTTTCATATAGGTATAAGCAATACGTAACAGCATTTTACTATACTTATTTATTATTTTCTCTATGTTGTCTTTCGTATCGTAATGAAAATCCATCTATTATTACCTCCCTTTACTTATAATACAATAATAAAAGGGTAAATTTCTCACTCTAAAAAAATTTTATTACGCGATTATTTCTGCAATTAAGTTATAGTTTCCGTGTCGATTCACAAGGATTTACTGCTTATAATTTATTGACATTGCACTTACTGCGCTTTACAATATCTGTATCCCAAGAAGAAAACTTCATGTTCTAAAAGAGTTGGTATAATTAAATAATACCTATAATAGGAGGATTATTAATCTGAACACATTGGAAGAAATACAAATAAAGACCAATACATTGACATTTGTCTTATGCAAAATGCTTGGCGTGAGCATCGTCCATGCTGACTATAAAACCAAGCAATTACATGGCGGCACTCTGGGTGATGTGAGGCTTGTCACAGGTACAGCCGAAACTGTGGATGGTAAGAAACTACCCTACCATCTCGTTTTAAAGAAGCAGAAAAAATGGGACCGCTACAGCGATCCAAATTCTTGGCGAAGGGAATATGACCTGTATACTTCGGATTTTGGCAAGTTATTCACCGATATGCTTCGATGGCCGGAATGCTATTACACTGTGATGAATGGCGATGAGTTTGAGATCTGGATGGAATATATAGAAGGCACCTCTGGCTTAAGCCTGACTGGTGAAATGTATGAACGTGCAGCCAAGGAATTAGGACGATATCAAGGCAGGTTGTACTCAGAGCAATCACCTATATTACAGACGCTTACCAATCTAAGCCAAGTAGATTATATGAAAAATTCATATCTGCATTATAGATCTTGGAACGAGGTCTATGATTACATACGCTCCAATGACTGCCCTATCCCAAAGCATTTGTGTGACATGCTTATTGATATTGATGAGCATTCTGAAGAAATATTCAACCGATTAGCAAGACTTCCCGTGGTCTTATGTCATAGGGATTTTTGGGTCACAAACATATTTTCCAATGAGGATAAGATTATACTCATTGACTGGGATACTACCGGATGGGGTTACCTGGGTGAGGATATTGCAAGCCTTATTGCGGACGAGTCCGACATTGATCACATGATAGAATATTACCATCGATGTGTTAGGGCGTATTACTTAGGTTTTTCAGAATATACAGACATCTCTCAATTTTCCGATCCTTGTATCTATGAAATGATCCTAATTAAGTTTGGTTACAGACTTATAGAAGACTACAAATTTACTGAAGCACCCCCTGATAGAATTCAATTTCTAAATATACTTCAAAAGATTTATGAAATGAAGGATTAATCTTTATATATAAAATGAGGGCGAAAATCTTATAGCTAACTTTCTAGCAAAACAACCCGCTACATATATGTCGCGGGTTGTTAGTTTAATGTCTACAAATCTTACTCTTATCAATCTGTACCCAGGAATAATCAAAACTAAAACAAATGATTTATAGTTTTCTAGAATATACCATAAGCTGTAAATCCTTATAGGATGAACCTTTGCCATAATAATTAGAATATGTCTGCGCTACCTCCATGCTTAATTCCTTCCATATTTGTTCTATCTCATTAATAGAATATAACCGTTGTGGTGCTCCATACTCAATATTAGGTTTTTTTGCTGGTTCACCATATACAATCGTATTGTCACCAAATAACATAATTCGTTTCTTATTATCCCACTCAAATCTAGAAACGGATAAAGCATCTTTACCCGCATCCCAATACTGTGCTGGGAAATAATTTTCTGCATATTCAGCATTGCAGATATCCATAAAATGCTTTCCACCTGACTTTAATGCGTTTGAAATAACACTAAATATTTTCAGGTTTTCCTCATCTGATTCTAAATATCCTATAGCACCATCTGCTAGATTTAATACGATATCATACTCGTTTGTAACCTGCAGATCTCTAATATCTGAATTAATAAACTGTGCCTTTAGCCCTTCAGCTTTTGCTGTTTTTATAGCATCGTTAATAAACTCTTTTGTTATATCAACTCCAGTAACTTGAAATCCACGCCTTGCAAGTGAGAGCGCATGCCTTCCAAATCCACATGCAAGATCAAGAATACGTTCATTTCCTGTAAGTTTCAAAGTATTAATAATAAAATCTACCTGTTTCTCTGTATCCTCTACCCATGATTGCTCCTTTATATCCATACTCCATATTGATTTGTACCAATTAGCATCTAAAGCCTTCATAAAATTGAACCTCCTATATTCTTTATCTATCCGCGGTAGATATATATAGCCTATCGTTTATCGAAAAATATTACTAGACTTTTAATACAAAATTTGGTAGAGTATTGAATTAGGTGCGGATATCTTTTCGCACTTTTGCTTATGTATAGGAAAAATCCAGTAACATTGATATTAATATATTCATTGTAAATCCCTCATGACCTGAAAAAGGTGCATGAGGGATTTTCTTATATTCTTCTGCTAATTTTAAATTCCTGACTTTTCTGTAAATTAATAATAATTACATAAACATATTTAATATACAAATTAATAATATTGATATTAATATTAATATTATTAATTTCATTGTTGACATATTTAATTATTAGTTGTATATTGTAATCAAATAACATATCAGGATGGTGAAAACAATGAAATACAAAGCTCCAGGTAAATGCCCCGTATGCGGTGAAAAACTTTCCATAACCAAGCTCGGTTGTCCAAAATGCTCCACCTCCATCGAAGGAGATTTCCAGCCCTGTGAATTCTGCCGACTTCCAGAAGAAGATCTAGAGTTTGTCAAGGTGTTCATAAAATGTCGTGGTAATATTAAGGACGTTGAAAAAGAATTAGGCATCTCCTACCCTACAGTTCGCGGTAAACTGGATGCGGTCATCAGAGGTCTTGGATATGAAGTATCCTCAAAAGAATTGATTAAGGAAAATGAAGATAAAACAGCTGCCAAGAATGAAATTCTTGACCAATTATCAAAGGGTGAAATCTCCCCAAAAGAAGCTACGGATCGAATTAAAAATTTATAATAAATAGGAGGCAAGTCAATGAGTGAACAACAAAAAATATTAGAAATGATTGAGAAAGGGCAGATTACTGCTGCTGAAGGTATGGAGCTTTTGGAAGCTCTCAATGCAACAAAGGAGTCAGAAACTGTTCGTAAGGTTGAGACCCTAACAGCAACAAAACGCAACTATAAGTTCCTTAAGATTAAGGTTACCTCAGATAACAATTCTGTTAATGTAAACGTAAATGTTCCAATCCGTTTATTAACTACAATTGGTGAAATAGCTGACAAAATGACTAATATAGTACCAGCAGATGCAAGAAGAGAAATGGAATCCAAAGGTATTGACATTTCTAACATCGATTTTGCAAAAATAATTGAAGAGGTAATCAACGGTACTCTGGATGATCCGAATATTGTTGATGTTGAGGCTTGGGATGAAAGCCATAAGGCTATGGTGAAGGTGAAAGTATATGTCGATTAAGGGCTTTCGTTTCTTATGGATTAAGCTGCAAATAGAGAACAAAAGGTTCTTAAGCATTCCTTTTCCAGTCCCCTTGTACATTTTTCAGGAATTACTTGACTGTGCTCTGGACTTACTGACTATTGCAGGTCTCTTTGTACCGAAAACACCTAATCTGAAATCCTCACAAATCACTCTTTCTACAGTGAAAGAACTTGTTATCATGGTAATGAAAATACTAGATTCTATAACAGAAGGTGAACCCTATGATCTTGTTGACGTTACAACTGAAGAAGTAAAAATACTGATTAAGATTAGGTAATTAATTGCTCGCTTTTTATAGTATACTGTTATATCAATCCTTATGGAGGTAAAAATGTCAAAACTGTTTTTAAAATATTTATCTATCGTATTAACCATATATCTACTGTCTTTTATAATTGACACAATAAAAATTGATAGTACTCCTGCACTTCTTGTCATGGGTTTGGTGTTATTAGTAGTGAATCTTATCATAAAGCCGATTTTGCTATTGCTCACTTTGCCTTTTAGTCTTTTGACTTTAGGATTATTCAGCTTTATTGTGAATGCCTGGACAATAATGATTGCCGATCTATTTGTTACAAAGGTTAACATGGGTGGTTTTCTTAACTCACTCCTTGCTGCCTTTATCATAGTTATCTTTCATCATCTGCTAAAGGATATGAATAAGGCATCAAACTAATTAATTGTTTATTTGACTATAACTCGCATACACTCCCCATTTTTTAACAAAGAGCCTGTCGCAACTGCGGCAGGCTCTTTTGCTCTTATGGCTTTTCATCTATCTTATAGGTGTATGTGTGCTCATAGTCTCCGTAAAATTTAACTGACATTGTTTTATCCGTTAGATTATAGACGGTGGACCATTGTTCATCACCAGGTACTGTATTTTCTATCAATAGCTCCAGTGCATCTTCAATAGATATAACTCCTGACTTTTCGGATAACACCTTTTCAAAATTCTGATATCGTTCAGCGCTATATCCCTGATGCTTCTCATTATTAAAGGTAAGCATATTGGTCGCAATCTGATAATTATCTTCTTTTCTGATTACCTTCATACTACCATCAATATAATCGATAACTGCACAGTTACCAGTTGCATCTGCAATCATGTAATGGGAGGGATACGTATCCTCCATTTTGACATTATACTGTGACAACTGTTTGATAGCGTCCTCTACATTTTCTGCCTTTTCAAGCGTAAACCGAATTACTGCATAATCATATAAGGTAATTTTATTCTCATTAATATCTGATCTGGAACCAAACGGCACAGACATCCCAGCAATTGCAACGCCATTTTCATTCATTCCATCAAAGGTATAATAAGGAGCAGAAAGTGCAGTCAACTTAGAAACAATGTTTGTATTATTCCATCTCAGGTTATGAAGATTTGCCATCCCTATTGTTTTTAAACTGTTCTTAGAATTTGTCTTAAGAACAAAGGGTATCGATACTTCTGTATCAAGGTTTCTCCCCATAATATAATCCCCTTCCGGAGTTTTCGCAAAAAAGGTGGAGCACTCAAACTTGTCATAGTAGAACTTAGGAATACCTTTTAATAGATTTTCATTCATAAAATCTGCATATTCACTATAACTCGTCGAACCTGTTTTAAGGTATTTATCAAAACCAAAATCACCTTTGTAATTCATCTCATACACTGGAAC
>JAFACO010000255.1 GCA_023425485.1 Bacillota bacterium | reverse complement strand
GGCTAAATCGATATCCGCGGATACATTTTCCACCTGCGCTCCTGTAACACGGTCCGCATCAGTAATCTTAATAGTTTCACCTGCTGGCCAGATAGCATCTTTACTTCCGTCAATTGTTATTGTTCCTTCTGCTTTTGGTATTAATGATTCCATCTGTGTTTTCTGAACAGGAGGATTGGGATTTTTTAGATAGTCAACCTCTCCTGTGATAATGTCATAGATATTATAGTTGGTATCCATAACTGACTTCAGGAAGGTTTTATATGGTCTGTCTGCAACATTGAATAATCCGATACCTGCTGCTTCGCCACCTACACCCTGGAACCAGCGTCCGGTTGCAGCCTGGTCCATCATTTCAAACCAATGTGCTCCAACTGCATAACCGGAAGCTGCAAGCTTTTCAACATAATATCTGTAATATAAGCCCTTTTCTTCTTCCGTATCAACACCGATACCCGGTGCATCCAAGCCCTGGGTTGGTTCACTGAAGTGGAACTCCGTAATCATGATAGGTTTGTCTGCAGCCTCTGAAATTGCCTTAAGTCTTTCTAAGTCCACATCGTAGGTATAATAGTTATAAGAGATAACATCCAGATACTGACCTGCTACTCTGCAAAGAGTGTCTCTGATATCAGCTGTATCTGCAACATTTACAAAATAACGATCGCCCATCAGCATGTGATTAGGATCTACTTTTTTGAATTCCTCTGACAACATACCATAGAACTTATGTAAATACTGTTCAAAGAATTCACCCATATCATCTGCGGCAAGGTCTGTATTAAGGGTAATGGCAACCTCTTTCATAGCATCAAAGCTCTCAAAACCTGAAGCCCATACTTTATTTAAAGCAGATATCTTTTTGTACTTTGCTTTCAGCATGTCAATAAGTGCGCCTTTCGTAGCTGATTCGCTCGCTTTCAAGCTTAGCACAGTTGCATCGAAGCTATGGTAGGGAAGTTCATTTCCAAAGAAATAACCTACTATTTTGGAATCATCTTTACGAGCAGGTACGTTATTCTTTACCAGCCACTGCGCTATGGCTTCTCTTGCTCCCTCTTTATAAGGATCAAACAAGGTAGTGTTGCCTAGCTTATAGCCGTCTGGTAAATATTGAAATGGAATTTCAGGAAAGCCAGTTTTATTGTTTTCCACAGATGGAGTTTCTGCGAAACCACCTTCACTGGTAAAACCTAGCTTCTTTAATCGGTCAATCATTCTTGCATAATACTCATTCTGGTCAAATGCTTTGCCATATTTTTTAATCAAATTGGCAACATAAGGTGAGTAATATGCTGAATTGCCACCTAAGAAGGCACCAGTATAGATTCCTTCATTTTCAGGTATCCACTCATAGATTTGCTCTCTGCCCTGTACCATAGTATAGGTTTCACCAGGTGAACCAGTACAACAGGTTCCCAAACTAAAGTAGAGGTTACCCAACGGGTCTACCATTACAAATTTTTCAGCTTCTCCTTTGTTAAAGGCAAGCTTTTGTACACGGAAGAAGCCTGTTGCCTCCAGCTTATATTTTTCCTTACTTCCAAGCATTCCCCCATAGATATCACGTTCTGGTGGAGTTAAGCTGTCATAGTACTCTTTGTCTGCTGCAACATCAGCCACAAGTTGTTCATCACTTGTTACTTTTGTTGCAAAATCAGCATCTTTCCACTGTCCATATTTATCCACTGTAATGCTTTCTGTAGAATAATAAATGTAGGTATTCTTAACGCTGTCTTCCATACCTGCTTTTTTCGCATATGCTGTTAACTCGGTATATTTTGAAATGCTGATTGGAGTGGTATATAACTTCTCCTTTGGATCTTCTTTTGTAAAATAATATATTTTTGCATCTGCTGTAGGTGTAGAAAGAGTAACGTTAACAGTTCCGCTTATTTTTCCTGTTGGAGGATTGGCACTAACAGGCATTACACAACGATTAATGATCAATTTGGAAAACTGATAGGACCAGCCAGCATCCTGATTATCTGTTGTTGCCAATTTGGGAACTGTCATCTTAATATATCTTGCATTTGTAATAGGCATTTCAAAATTGTAATATACAATTTTAGCCCAGTCATTATTCGCTCCTACAATACCAAGTTGGTTTTTTGTCAGAGTAATGTCAGTATAGGTTTTTCCGTCTGCGGAAACCGATACCACTGGATCAATTGCTGATACATTAACCCAATTGTAAGACAAAGTATAAAAGGAAGTTATATCGTAATCTGTTTTATATACTATGGTACGATTTTCTGCTCTGTTCGGTATCAGTCTGTAGCCGTCTCCCTCAAAGGTGTCTGGACTCTCATTTTCGGAAATCCAGAAGCCTGCTGTACCATCTGCATTTTTACTGTATTCATAGGCTTTGTCAAGATCATAAAAATCATCAAGGATTCCCTGTGCAAACGAAACATTATTTATCTCAATTTTTATGTCAGGATCATTCCCTTTGTCAAAATCAAAGGTTAAAGTAGCTGATCCTGCTGCCAGCGTTGCAAGGTATTCTTTTTTTATCTTAACTGTGGTACCACTTGTAATATAATCTGTATTTGGTTCTAAAGTAGCCGTTCCATTTTTAATTGCGTTCAGGACATTACCGTTTGCAGCTATTATTACCCCAATATCTCTTTGTTCTGTTGTATATTTGTTAAAAACAGCACTTGTTGGATTAATGGTAGAATTTGTTACCACAAGTCCGGGTTGTACAATCGTAATCTTTACTCCCTCTTCATATGCCCAACCGGTAGCTCCTGCCTCAAAATCTCCGTTAGCTGCCAGGTTTGCAGCTCCTGTTTTTGCTAATCCAACAAACAAATCATCAATGTACACCAAGCCTTCGCTCTTGGTATCAACCATTTGAAGATGTATCCTGGTAGATGCGCCAGAATTGAACGGCATTGTTACCTGTGTCCAATTATTAGCTGCAGGGTTCTCTGCCCACGCCAGGGTGCTGCCCCAATCGTCGCTTTTCACCGCTGTACCAACTACCGCCGTACCCTTTAGCCAATACTTGACTACATAATCGGTATTTGCCTTTACATTGATATCCATTGTGGCTGCTTTCCAGTCAGCTCCGGATAAATCCACCGCCATAGCCCAGGTTCCGCTATGAGTGGCTGAATCTTCAACTGCATTCACCGGAACTGCTTGAAGCAAAGTGGTCATTAACATAACAATGGCACATAGCATGGATAAAATACTTCTTACCTTTCTCCTCATGTTTCCTCCTATACTTACTTAAAATTTTTAACAATTCAGCTATACAAGTTCTGTTTGATACAGATACATTTAAAAGCTTGCTTTCAAAATGAATCATTATCAAAACTAGTAGGGCTCTCTGCTTAAGCGAGATATAGCGTAGCAAAATTGAGCATACGGCTGAACTGTTACAAAAATCTTAATTGATAACTTTAGATAAAAAAATGGATAGACTTAAGATTTTATTGTATAAAACTCACATACTTAGATAAATATAACAAAAATGAAGAAAAGCCTCCGGATATTATCCCAGAGGCTCTTCTAAATCATTAATTATAATAAAAACTATACAATTTTTATATTAAATCAATATTGATAATAGTGTGTAGTATCTGTACGTACTACCTGTTCGTACTACCTGTTCGCATTATCTATACTAATTACCTAGTAAATCCGCACATTGCAGGTGTACTATTAGCACCGTCATTCGCATAACCGCGAACCGTATAGGTTCCACTTCCCAATGTAATTCCAGTCAGGTTCAGTGTCCAGTAACCATCATTAATATTGTAGCTTGCTGGGTTATATACAGCAGTACTTCCAAAGGTCTTTGTAGCCACATTCAAGTACTGACCTGAAGCATTCTGTATGGTTACTGTTACGCCGGTGATGAAGTTATTGCCGTCCGGATCCAGTGCGATACCCTTTATCTGTGTTGGTGAAGTGGATAAGGCAGGATTATAATCTCCTTCCACAATTCCTACTGGTGACGTTATTGCTGCTATAACATTACCAGGTGTATTGATGGTAGGATTAGCGGTATAGGAACCAAAGATTTGCTTGTACATAGCAGATGCATTGGGATGATTGCTTGGAGTACTGAGTTTTGCATCGTAATCTGCATCTCCACTGTCCCAATAGGTCTGGTACAGTACATCGGTAGCCAGGAACCATCTTTGCATAGCTTCTACCAGATAACTATTATCTCCTGATTCCAAACCACCAAGTCCCCATTCTGAGAAGGACAACTGCTTGTTATGTGTTCTTGCAAAGTCTCTTATCCAATTTAAACCATATGGTCTAATAACGCTGTATTGAAAACGTTTTGCAGGATCATTAATATGAGCCCAGGTATTTTCATCATAGAAGTCCATACCAATAACATCTACATATGCATCACCTGGATAAGCAAGTTCTGCTGAATAAACTCTTTCCTGACCAATATTTACATTCCATTCAAATCTGAACTTTGATGATACTGACCGGAAAGTATCCACGTATTGATGCCAGGCATTGATAAAATTCTGTGTTTTCGTCTGCTGATTTTCTCCATTCTTTGCAACTACGGTCCAAGGGAACCAATCTCCGTTGAACTCCCAGGCTGGACGCACATAGATAACATCTTCGTCAGCCATATAATTGGCTATGTTCTGTGCTACGGTTCTATAATAATTGTTATATGCACCTGTAGCAGCTTCTGCCAGTGTACCCTCCTGGGTAGTAATTAGACCTACATTCCATATGGTCTTATAGGGCATTTTACTCCAATACTCATCAATAAGCCAATTGGTGCTGGTTTGGAAGTCAGACCAGTTCGCATAGCCATTCGTTGAATAGAGATAAAAATCATGTCTGCCTAACCAATTGCCATAGTTGACAGGTGCAGTAAGAGAGATTCCTTCATAAACCCCTATGATGGTAGGATTATGTGAGATTGAGAAAATACCGGTTGCGTCGGAAGGAATATACCAGCCGTTAACACCCAGTTCAAAGCCTCCATTACCCAGTAGATTTGTACCACTGCCAATTCCAAGGAATACATCATCAATATACACTTTACCTACTGTATTACCGCTATCATAGAATTGTAAATGTATAGAACTGTTTGTTCCTGAATTAAAGTTAAAGGTCACCTGTGTCCAGGTATTACTTGCAGTATACTGTACATCGGACAGATTACCAGACCAGTTGGAATTGGCAACCTTTAAGGATAGTTTTCCTGTTCCATAAATCCAAAATCTTACGGTATAATTCGTGTTCTGGGCTACATTCAGATCAACGGTAGTACCCTTCCAGGTTGGTGTTCCGCTAACTGTTGCTTTCAGAGATAAGGCTCCGCTATGAACATACTTCTCTGTAACTGGATTAGTGGGTGTTGTAGTTGTGGACTGAACAATAGAAAAGATTCCGGTTGCATCAGAGGGAATATACCAACCGCTTGCTCCTTGTTCGAAGCCTCCATTTCCAATAAGGTTACTTCCCCCGTTAACACCAAGGAATACTTCATCCAAGTATATGGTTCCGGCAGTATTACCGGTATCCTGGAATTGAAAATGAATTGAGGTGTTGCTGCCTGAATTGAAATTCATGGTTACCTGAGTCCAGGTGTTAGTAGCTGTTGCTTGTGTTTCTGCTAAATTACCTGACCAGTTGCTGTTAGCAACCTTTGCGGTAATTTTACCTGTACCTGAAAGCCAGAACTTTACGACATAGTTGGTGTTTGCTGCCACATTCAAATCAACTGTGGTACCTTTCCAGGTTGGTGTTCCGCTTACTACTGCTTTCATAGACCAGGTTCCGCTGTAAGTGTTAGATGCTGCAAATACCTCCTGCAAAGGAGTTATCTGCAATAACAATGCAAATACAATGAGAACAGCAATCATGTTTTTGTAAGACCTCATAGCTATACATTTCATACTTTTTGTTTTCCCTTCCTTTAAATGAATTGATTTATTCAAATAAATTGACAACCCATAAACCTGTCTTTTTATTGAATACAAAATAATTAAACATTTGTGGAATCAGGATCATGTATTTAGTCGAATATCATTATGTCATCCCTATATTCGACATTATATAATCTTTGAACATATTAAAATGGAAAAAGATAAGAATATTTTGTACTAAATTCATATTTTATGTAATTATGTATAAAAATGGTTTATTTGTCGGTTAGAGTGATACTCCAATGCAAAAGATTTATCCAATAGTATGCCTTTAGAGAGAACGAAAAAATGGACATAAGAGTATTTACTCTTATGTCCATTTTTTCGTTTCTTTTATTTACTGCTTATTTGTGTTACATCCACAACTACTTTTTCCACTGGAAGGACAACCGATACATTTGGCTCCCTTCTTCTTTTCACTAACAATTTTAGCAATTGCGGCACCAACGATTGCCACAATAACAAGAACTATAATTATATCTGTCATAAGACCCTCCTAACTAAGCATTGACAGTCACACTCTTTACAGCTTTTTCTGTCCCTTTTTTCATAAGAAAAACAACAATACCAATGATTACAGCTACTGCAATAAATCCTGGTAAAAATCCGGCTCCTAAAGCACCAGTTGTTACCAAGGTACCAATTTGATATGTAAGGAAAGCCACTACATAACCCATTCCAAATTGGAATGCTATACCGCTCCATAGCCACTTCTTATTCTCCATCTCAGAGTTCATTGCACCAATTGCTGCAAAACATGGTGGAGTAAATAAGTTAAACATCAAATATGCCAGAGCTGCTACTGTAGTCAAGCCCATAATACTTGCTACGTCTGCTCCACCGGATACAAGTGCAAGTTCTTCTGTATCGATAAAATTGGTAATGGAATATACAACTGCTAAGGTACCAACTACATTCTCTTTTGCAATAAATCCAGTAATGGCTGCTGCAGCCAACTGCCATACACCAAAGCCCAACGGCACTAACAACACAGCAAATGGAGTTGCAATACTTGCTAGAATACTTGTATTCTCTGCACCCTCCGCAACTGCCTGGAATTGCCAGTTAAAGGTTTGCATAATTTGTACCACTGCATTACAAAGAAGAATAATAGTTCCTGCCTTAATAATAAATGCCTTACCTCTTGAAAGCATTGATATAGCAGCTCTTTTTATACTTGGAACCTTATACTCAGGTAATTCCATGATGAAGAAGGTTCTTGCATTCTTTTCTCCAGTAATTCGTACAACAACTAATGCACCTAAAATAATAATTAAAATACCAATGAAGTACATTGAAGTTCCTACCCAAGCGGAATCATTAAAGAATACCCCTGCAAATAATGCAATAACAGGTAACTTTGCACCACATGGCATAAATGGTGTTAACATCGCTGTCGTTCTTCTTTGTCTTTCGTTCTTAATGGTTCTGGTTGCCATAACTCCTGGTATCGCACAGCCTGTTCCAATAATCATAGGAATAATGGATTTACCTGATAAACCAACTTTCTTAAAGAAACGATCCATAACTACGGCAACTCGAGCCATATAACCACAATCTTCAAGTAAAGCTAATAGGAAGAATAATATCATGATGAGAGGTAAGAAGCCAACCACAGCTCCAACACCGCCAATAATACCATCCAATAAAAGTGATGTGAGTACTGGTGAAGCACTATCTCCAAGTAAACCTTCTACCCAGCCATAGAACGAATCAATCCAGCCAACAAATGTATCTGCTAAAAATGGTCCTACGTAGGTCTGTGAGATGGAGAATACAGCCCACATGATTACGAAGAAAATAGGAATACCCAGCCATTTGTGAGCTATAATTCTATCTACCGCATCCTGTTTTGTCTGAGCATTACTGCTAATTGCTCTTTTCTCAACCTTTGATACGATATTCTTCACAAAATCATATCTCTTTTTATCAGACGCTTGCACCGAAGCACTGTCTGACAAATTTACATCTTTATTAAGAAAAGGAGCGGTTTGAGCTTTTCCTCTAACTTCTACTGCTGTAGAAATCAGTTTTTCTAAGCCATTATCATTACCTTTCGTGGATACTGTTTCCACAACGGGACATCCCAACGACTTAGCTAATCCTGCCACATCAATAGAGGTATTTTTCTTTTTTGTCAGGTCGCTCTTATTTAAAGCAACAACAACCGGGATACCCAGTTCAAGCAGCTGCGTTGTAAAAAATAAACTTCTGCTTAAATTAGTGGCATCAACGATATTGATGATAACATCAGGACTCTCATTCTTAACAAAAGCACTTGTTATACTTTCCTCAGAAGTGAAAGGTGACATTGAATACGCACCAGGAAGGTCAACAGCTGTAATCAGGAAAGAAGAACTATTAAGATTCTTCTTAACATCACCTTCTTTTTTCTCAATTGTTACACCTGCCCAATTGCCAACACGTTCAATTTTACCTGTCAGTGCATTAAATAACGTTGTTTTCCCACTGTTAGGATTTCCAGTGAGCGCTACTTTCATATTACCGTCCTTACTCATGACCATTTGCCTCCTATTTTTATCATTGCAAAACAAAATTAACATTTTGCTATTAATTTCGTTAAGTATTTCACATAAAAAATCTAAATAACAATTGCCCCAGCTAACTCTTTGTC
>JAFACO010000230.1 GCA_023425485.1 Bacillota bacterium | reverse complement strand
CACCAGTACTGACCGATTTTGCTTTGGCATTAGCTGTGAATGGTGGGCTTGCAGAGATACTTTCAGCCAGCAATTACAGTTGGAATGAAGCAACCAGGACAGTAGTTATTCACTTTACTGCTTTGGAACAGAAGCCCTTTGAACAGAATGTGGTTGTATCTGTAACCTATCAGGGTAATTCGCTGTCTGCAGATTCCTTTAAGATTGCTGCTGCAGCTCCGGAAGAGATTAAAGTGACATCAATCACCGTGAATAGCAATTCATCCAATGTAGAGAAGGGCTATAGTTTACAAATGAATGCAGCAGTATTGCCAAACAATGCAACCAATGCCTTAGTGGTATGGAGTGTAGAGAATGGGACAGGAGCAGCAAACATCAGTACAAGTGGGTTATTAACGGCAACTCAGGTAGGTACAGTTACGGTTAAAGCAGCAGCACAGGACGGTTCCGGTGTAGCTGGTACAAAGGTAATCACGGTTTATAGTGTCCCTGTTAACCCGGGTAATCCAACGCCTACTCCTACAACCACTCCTGCACCAACACCAACCGAGAAGGGTAAGATAGAGGTTGAACTAACCTTAGAGGATATTAATAAGGAGGATAACTCCATTGAATTACCAGTATCTCAGGAGGAGCTAAAGAAAGCATTAGCTGATAAAGAAGTTTCTAAGATTACAATAGCGGTTACTTTGCCAGAAACTACGTCAGGTTCTACAGATAGAACTCCCAATGTTACTTTGGACCTTGAGGTGCTTCAGTCGTTGAAAGAATCTGGTAAAGATTTAATCATTAACATTAATGATAAGGCTGGAAAGACAGTCTATAGCTGGACCTTTGATGCTAAATTGCTTGCCTCCACTAAGCATAAACTTGCTGATGTTATTATTAGTTTAGAGCGAGTGAGCCTAAAGGATGCCGAGTTATTAAAGGAATTCAATAGCAAAGGCAGCTTAGGAGAAGGTGTTGTCATTCATCTTAATCATGAGGGATTACTTCCAGCACAGGCAGGGGTTAAAGTATATGTTGGTGACCTTGTGAAAGCAACAGGAACAACTAAGATTTATCTCTATAGTTACAACAAAGAAACTGGCAAACTGGAAACACTTCCTTTTAACACAAAATATGTGGTGGATGCCGAGGGGTATATTACGCTCAAGGTTCTTTATGGCTCTGACTATGTAATTCTGCTTGATAGTGCTGAGGCAAAATACACCACAAGTCTTGTAAAACAGATTAAGGTAGTACCTGCAACGACTACTTTATCTCTGACAACAAGTAAGAAGAAGTCAACCCAATTAAAGATTGAGCTGCCGCTCTCTGTGGAAATAGTTAAGAAAATTACAGACCCAGCTTCACAAAGTGCAATGGGTAGAGCAACAGTAACCTATTCTTCCTCTGACAAGACGGTAGCTATCGTTGATAAAAATGGTAAGATTACTGCAGTTGGGAAAGGAACAACAGTAATTACAACAACAATAACGCTCTATAGCGGTAAAAAGAAAGTTGTAAAAACAGAGATTAAAGTTAAATAATTGAGCTTAAGTAAGCATATATAATCTTTATAAAAGTTAGGTTAAAGAGACTACAGCATTAAGTTAAATCCGTCCCATGGAGCTATATCGTGGGGCGGTTTTTTTCATCCCGTTAAATCAAATTACGATCGCAGTAAATACCTGTTATTGGATTTTATTGAGATATCGTATATAATATCTTTAGATTTTGTTTAAAATATAAAACAATGCTTTGCATTTTTAGGGAGAGGGAATTACTATCATGAATGAAAGTATTTTAATTGTAGACGATGAAAAGGAAATTGCAGATTTAATTGAAGTCTATCTGAAAAATGACGGGTATACAGTGTACAAGTTTTATACAGGTATGGAAGCGTTACAGTGCGTTACCACCACAAAATTGGATATAGCAATTTTAGACGTAATGTTACCGGATATTAGTGGTTTTCATATCTGTCAAAAAATCAGAGAAAAATCCTTCTTCCCAATTATTATGCTGACGGCAAAGGTAGAAGATACGGACAAGATTATGGGACTAACCATGGGGGCGGATGATTATATAACGAAACCCTTTAATCCTTTGGAGGTCGTAGCAAGGGTAAAGACACAATTACGGCGTTATATGATCTATAATACCGTAAATGATAAATGCTTACCGGATATAAATGAATATGATATAAAGGGATTGGTGATCAATAAAGATACGCATATATGTACTTTGTTTGGAAAAGAAATTACCCTGACCCCTCTTGAGTTTTCAATTCTCTGGTATTTGTGCGAACATAGAGGCAAGGTAGTATCCTCAGAAGAATTATTTGAAGCGGTATGGGGGGATAAATATTTAGATAATAATAATACCGTAATGGCACATATTGGTCGTTTACGGGAGAAATTACATGAACCATCTAAAAATCCGAAATTCATTAAAACTGTATGGGGGGTAGGTTATAAAATTGAAGAATAAGCAAAAGAATCTTGCTAAAAGATTAAGGAACTCCTTGCTCTTGAGATTGGTAATATCACTTATACTATATACTCTTTTTGGCGTTTTTGTTTATACGTTTGCTATTAATTTTTATAGTTCCAGGGTGTGGTTTGGAAAGGAACTGTTTTATTTAATAGCACAGTGGTTTGGAATGCGGCTGGACGTTTTAGCTTTTGCCTACATTGTCTTTGGG
>JAFACO010000109.1 GCA_023425485.1 Bacillota bacterium | reverse complement strand
CCTCTGGAAAGACAACATTTTCTCATAGACTAAGCATACAGTTAAAAGCCCACGGCTTAAAGCCCCATCCCATTGCAATTGATAATTACTTTGTTGACCGAGAGAAAACCCCAAGAGATGAGCAAGGGAACTTTAATTTTGAAGTATTAGGTGCTATTGATCTGGAGCAGTTTAATAAAGATATGACGGATTTAATGAATGGTAAAACCGTGGATATCCCTCATTTTAACTTTATTTCAGGTTTTAGAGAATATAAAGGGAATTATCTCACACTTGGACCGGAGGATATTCTTGTTATAGAAGGAATTCATGGTCTTAATGATGCTTTATCTTATTCTCTGCCAAGAGAGAGCAAATTCAAAATATATATTAGTGCATTAACCCAGCTTAACATTGATGAACATAACCGTATTCCTACCACAGACGGAAGATTAATTCGCCGTATGGTGCGTGATGCAAGAACCAGAGGTGCTTCCGCACAGAAGACTATCTCTATGTGGCCATCGGTACGTAGAGGAGAGGATGAGAATATCTTTCCTTTTCAGGAGGATGCAGACGTGATGTTCAATTCAGCTTTGATCTATGAATTGGCAGTACTAAAGCAATATGCGGAACCGATATTATTTGGAATTGATCGAACCAGTGAAGAGTATGTGGAGGCAAAAAGATTATTAAAATTTTTAGACTATTTCTTAGCAATGCCAAGTGAATCCATTCCGAATAATTCAATCTTAAGAGAATTTGTAGGCGGAAGTTGTTTTAAGGTGTGATAACAGCATAGGTAGCTTCGAGAACCTTATATAAGTTATTAGATAAAAAATACAGAGACTCAAATACAGAGAACGAATATTGCTTTCTTAAGTAATTGAAGAAGACATATTCGTTCTTTTTTTACATAATACGAGGAAATTTCACAAAATTTCTTATTATACAAAAAACCGTTAGGCTAATAATTCGCAGCTACGCGCGGGGAACAAATGATGTGCTTTAAAAATATTTGAACGCGGGAGTGTCAGTTATACTGACACTATCTTCATGATATAGAAAGAAAACACCATATAAAGAGCTGATTTTCTAGAAAAATATAATATTAACTAGAACGGTAATTGTCATAAAAATCTAAGTTACGAATATAATGTTATGAGGCACTATGGTTTTTGGATTCTTAACGAAGCTGCAATAATATAATTACATGCAATCATTTTGCAAAGGAGGACAAGCACTGTTTGTATAGTTGCAATAACTATTCAGATCCAAGCTCGAAAACCTGTGGTTTTCTCGCTGTTTGGCTCTCGCCAAACATGAATATTCATGACAAGTGAAACGACTTGTTGTTTCATCTTGTATAAAAATTAACTTTAGAAAGCAAGCTTTCACAGCTAATTTATTAAATATTCTGCTTGGTTCTAAATAGTTACACATTACATAAAAAAACACCCACATAATATGCGGGTGAAAGTTTCATTGTTATGAGTAGTACGATAAGCCGGGTTCTGTCTTGAATGGTCATCTATCTTGACCACATGTTACCATGTGGCTCAAGTATTGCTTTCGCAAATACTACGCGACCTACCCTAAAGCACGGCGGGCAACCGTATCGCCTTATGTTCGGTCTTGCTTCGAGTGGGGTTTACATAGCCCCTCCTGTTACCAGAAGAGCGGTGGTCTCTTAAGCCACCTTTCCATCCTTACCAAGAACTACGGTAAACCGAAATTCTGGCGGTATATTTCTGTTGCACTAGCCTTGGAGTCGCCTCCACCGGACGTTATCCGGCACTCTGCCCTGTGAAGCCCGGACTTTCCTCACCCATAAGGGCGCGACCATCTGTGCTACTCACGGTTAGTATTCTAACATGGTATGAGAATTATGTAAATATAATTATAAGATTATGTATTATTTAACAGTTAAGCATTACATAAATCGAGCCACCAGATCCTGTGAGATCATGATGGCTTCAACTTACGAACTATGAAAATGGAAGAAGAAAAAATATAAGTTAATTATACCATAATTATAAAATTTAGGTAGCGTTTTTTTGAAAATAAAAAATTTATTAATATTCTAAAGTTTTGTCATATAATTTGTCGAAAAAATGCTAAGGAATCTTTCTATTATAATGTGATAATAACAGTTTAGCAATGCAAGTATTTCGATGTCAAAACATTTGAATTCATTGTGTTACTATCAATGGTCTTAATTGTTAACTAGCTTTATTTGCTAATATAAGAGTATAACTGCATATTAATATCATCTTTTAGTTGGATGCCGGAATATTTGACAGATAAGAAAGAAGCTTCTTAGAAATACGTATTTTTTGATAGAGTGCAGCATAGGTGATTTCGTCTGCTCCATCAATATAGTTTCGTGGGAAGTTCTTAGTAATACCATATTCTTTTGTAAGCAAAACCGCTTTATTATAAGCTATCGCAGCTTCAGTCTCTGTAGAATAGCAACCAATTATGAAATTACCCTTCAGGTGTATTTTTGCCACATACTTCGGTATTCCCTTTTGGTAGATTTTGCTCACACCATAATACCGGTTGATTAGCTCAATATTATGGTAGCGAAAATCATGGGAATCACCATTCATAAAAGAGTAGTCTCTGCCTGCAACTGCGAAATTCTTGATACCATAACGGGACAAGATATTTACCTGCATACCAAAGTCACTTACAAAGAGGTGTCCCCCTCTCTTCATAATCTTATGGTGAGCATAATAGAATAAGTCCTCTGCATCAAAGGTATAGTAAATGGTTTTGTCTATATAATAGAAGAAATAGCGTTTTTTAAGATAAATTGGATTTTTAAAGTAGATTCCGTTGTCTCGAAAGTTTATCAAAGCTACCCATTTATCAAAGGTTAATATACAGTCCAGAGGATAGTTTTCAATAGTCCAAGTAGAGTTTGATTCGAGAACTTCACCTGCAAGAAGATAAGCCATGTTCGCAGAAGTTTCCTGCGTATAACTTCCCAAACTGATATGTTTATTTCTATAGGTAATAGAGGAACGGTAATACGCTTCCCCATTCTTTTTTCTTGCAGAATAAACACCGGGCAACATGCAAAAACCTCCTTAGTACAGCTTCTATTTATAAATATAACAGAAATAATAGCAATGTGGAATAGTGACTTCTGTATCAGTTATGTAAACGATTCCTGGGTCAGAATTTGTCCTTTATTAATCTTTTCAATGCAAAAAGAAAAGTAAATTCTCCATTTGTAATTGGAATATAACAGTTTTTAAGCACTAATTATACTCAATAAATGGAACTAAATGTATTGAATTTGGTACAAGCAGCATTTCTAATGTATAAAAATGGATGTAGCTGCGTAAAATATTTAATATATTGTTAATAATATGTTAAAAATTACCTGTACATATTTCACAGATTCTTAACTTTGCATATTGCAAAACATTGGTACAAATGCTCTTTAGTGTTAAATAATGGTAATTATCTATCGTGTCAAATAACGAAAATACGTTTGTATTATTGACACAAAAAATAAGGTTGCCCTATAATGCTTGGTAGCGTTAACCAGCTATTACATTTTATGGAAACAACAACCATTTAGAAAAGAGGAAATAATATGTCATTAATATACTCGTTTCTTCAAAAGAGACGAATGCAGGAATCACATCATGGTATGGTCATGGTCGTTATTGCTTATCTATTATCCATACTTCTGCTGATACTTGGCTCCGATGTTTTCTACAAAATAAATTCAGCAGCAGCGGGAGAAGTAGAGGAGGCAGTTGTAGCACAAGATACAGAGATACAGACCATTTCAAATTTACCTGGTACATACAGATTTACAGCTTCCTTAGAGGAGCAAATGATTAATCCCTATCAATTACCTATTAATCTTGAGGATTATGATGCCGAGGAGGAAGATGTTGATACTTCGGTGGAAGATACACTCTGGTTCTTAGGTAGTGCAGTAGACAACGAAACCTTTGAGCAAATGCTTGGACAGCTTGAAGATCACGTGTCAAATATACTTGCTTCAGCAGAGAAGGCACAGCAGAATAAGATACAAAGCTTTTCGGTAAATGTAGAGAGCAGCGATTCTGTTGTAACAGTATCCGAAGAAGAAGTAACCATGCTTGAGCGTATTGTTGAGGCAGAAGCAGGTGGTGAAGATATGATCGGGAAGATACTTATCGCCAATGTTATCTTCAACCGTATGGCAGATGATCATTTCCCAGACACAGTAAAGGAGGTTATCTTCCAGAATAAAAATGGTGATTATCAGTTCTCACCAGTAAAGTCAAAACGATACTTTAATGTAACTGTATCAAAAGAAACCAAGAAAGCAGTACAGAGAGCCTTAAAGGGAGAGGATTACTCCGAAGGAGCTTTATATTTCATCGCAAAGAAACGCGCCTCCGCGGGAGGTTCTGCATGGTTCAATGCCAACTTAACACGTCTGTTCAGACACGGCGGTCATGAATTCTATAAAAATAAATAGAGCTATTGTAATATAAAGGATAGGCATGATATAATACATGAAACCTAACTGTTCAGTGCCTTCGCAGTTATTTTGCATCTTACGATGCTATGTACACAAAACGGATAGAGAGCATCCGTTTTTGCACTGAAAGACTCGAATCCACTGCGTAATTCTCGGAGGTTCTGAATAGTAATCAGGTATCTTACCCCAGCATATTTATGCGTTTATGGAGGCCAGAGAAGACCCTGTGTGTACGGGTGTGGCAGCCTGCTGGTTAATTGGGGAAGTGAAATATTAGAAAAGGGGATTTGAAGTGATGAACCTAATGTACAGAAGCACGAGAGATTCAAGGAATCGTTTGACAGCATCTCAAGCAGTGTTGCAAGGCCTATCCTCCGACGGAGGTTTATTTGTACCAGAACAAATACCAGTATTAGACAAGACAATGGATCAATTATCACAAATGGACTACCGGGAACTTGCCTATGAAGTAATGAAGTTGTTTCTTACTGATTATACCGAGCAAGAACTAAAGGATTGTATCAACAAAGCCTATGATGATAAATTCGATACCACAGAAATAGCACCTTTAAAGCAGGTGGGGCAGGAATATTATTTGGAATTATTTCATGGACCAACCATTGCTTTTAAGGATATGGCATTATCCATCTTACCGCATCTGTTAACAAAAGCGGCTAAGAAGAATAATGTGAAAGAAGAAATCGTAATTCTTACAGCCACTTCTGGAGATACCGGTAAGGCAGCCTTAGCCGGATTTGCAGATGTGGAAGGCACCAGTATCATTGTATTCTATCCCAAGGACGGCGTAAGCAGTGTTCAAGAAAAGCAGATGGTAACACAACAGGGAGCTAATACTCATGTTATAGGAATTACCGGTAACTTTGATGATGCACAGACCGGTGTTAAGAAGATGTTCAATGACACAGAGCTTGCTGATCGATTAAAAGCTGCAGGTTATCTGTTCTCCTCCGCTAACTCCATTAACATCGGCAGATTAGTTCCACAGAT
>JAFACO010000094.1 GCA_023425485.1 Bacillota bacterium | reverse complement strand
CCTCTGCTTTGTCCATATTAATATCCAGATTTGGCATAATTACCGCGTTTTCAAAGCCATAATTAATTACACCCATATAGAGATTATTAATGAAGGTATTTCTTAAACGTTCTTTAAAATCAGCCATACTGTTGGCACTTCCGGAGTACAAATCATCTCCGCCACCGTATAACAGATTACCATACTGATCAGCTACTTTAATACTATCTGGTTTCTCATTACCAATGACTGCTGCAACAACCTCTGCAATCGTTTGTGCTGTGGATGATTTAAAATTATCGTTTATTGTTAGTGTTACACTTGCACTGGTATCTTTTGCTTCGGAGAGAATTGAATCCTGTTCTTCGCTCGGTAGATAAGTTACCTCAGCATCTTCAATACCTTCCATTTTCAAAATACTGTTACGAATCTGCTGTTGAAAATAAAGATTCACCTTTAAGGTACGATCATAATTTGTTGTGCTTAAACTATTATTAAACAATTCCTCAATCGCAATTCCGGTGGATGGCATATCATTACTCGCCATCAGAAAAACAGCATCCGTCTTTTGTTCTGAATCTACATATATAGTTACATTATCTTTGCCTACTTTGTGTGTTATCCCTTCGTTTTCCAGCAAAGTCACAATGTCACTCGCATCTTTTGTAGTTTCAGCAATTGTAAGTTTTTCATACTCTGTCCTTTGCATTAACGTAATTAATAATGCAAAAGCAAGAATAACCACACAAACAACACTGATTATAATCGTCTTCTGCTTTGTGGTATATTTATTCCAAATATCCACAAGCTGTTTCAGTAATTGCTTTGCTCTATCAGCCATTCCCCTAAACTCCTCTTCGCATGATTACCTATGTTTAAAACTGCAGGTTCATAATTTCTTTATAGGCATCCATTACATTATTGCGTATCGCTACAGTATATTGTAATGCTAAATTAGCTTTCTGCTGAGCAACCTGTAGGTCATGTGTGCTATCCGTAAGACCAAGTGCATAGGAGGTTTCTGCTTCCTGTGCTGCATTTGTATAATCATTTGTTTCCTTAATCAAGTCTAAAGCTGACTGAAAGATACTATCAAAGCCATTATCGCTTTTACCGACTGCAGTTGAAGAGTTCACACCAAGGTTACCCAACTGACTGATATTATTAACAGAAGTAATATTCATTCTTAACCTCCATTATGGTGGCTTGCACCATAACCCTTTATGTTTGTCTTTTGCTGGACAACTTTCAATTAATTCTATTTGCTTATTCTATCTTTACTTACCTACTTCCAGACCTTTCATCGCCATGTTCTTTGTGGCGTTAAAAGCTGTCACGTTAGCTTCATAAGATCTGGTCGCATCAATCATATCCGTCATCTCTTGTACAATATTAACATTCGGATAAGTTACATAACCATCTTCATCCGCATCCGGATGAGAAGGATCATATACTTTTCGCATTTCTGCATCAGTATCTTCTACAATTTCAGTTACTTTAACACCGTTGCTTACTCCGCCAGCTGTTTTCATTAGTATATCACCAAATGGTGTGGCATCCTTTTCAGAAAAAACGACAGTCTTTCTTCTATATACATTACCATCCTCATCTCTGGTTGTGTTCACATTGGCAATGTTCTGTGATATGATATCCAGACGTAGTCTTTGAGCCGTCATACCACTGGCACTGACATTCATTCCACTCATTATGGACATATCGATCCCTCCAAACATATTTCCTTGTTACTATTGTCATTTTATTTTTCAAAAAAGCTTTTATCCTATAGAAGTTCTTTTATTTTTATCGTGCAAGTACCGCTTTTATTCGATTGAATTCCTGTGTCATCGAATCTAACAAAGCGTTATATCTGATTTGATTTTCAGCTAAATTTGCTGATTCTGTATCAATATCAACATTGTTACCATCTAATCGATAACTGGCTTGCGCATAGTCTGTGTATACGGTTGCATCCAATTTATCAAGATCGGCATCTGCAACCCTTTGATCAAGAGATCCATCTCCCATCAAAGCACTATGAAGATATGTTTCAAATTGAATATCCTTACGTTTATAGCCAGGGGTGTCCACATTCGCTATATTGTTAACGATTAATTCATTACGTTTCCAGCTAGCATCAGCTGCTTTATCCAGTACGTTAATGTAGTTAAATGCATTAGAGCCTATCATATCATTACTCCTTTCCATCCTATAAACATTATAATAAATATTTCGAAAAACACAAGATGTATTTGAAAAATTAGTAGAATAATACTAAACCTTGTGGAATTATGTAAAAATATAATAGTTCTGTATACCTATTCCAAACACATTAATTTCCAATTTATGGTGTAAAAATATCAGCAATGCTGAAACTTGTTTCACTATTCATATGCGATCATATATAAGATAAACCGACAATTCATTTCACTTGTCACGAATAAAAAAAGGACTTACAGGAGGCAACTCCCACAAATCCTTTTGCGCTAATAAGTCCTTTTATCTTTATGAAATATGATTCATATTATTTAATTCATCAAATACTACGTCATTTAAAACCCTAATGTAAGTTCCCTTCATACCAGAGGATCTAGATTCAATAACACCTGCACTTTCAAATTTACGAAGCGCATTTACTATCACTGATCTTGTTATTCCAACTCTGTCTGCAATCTTACTAGCAACCAGAATCCCCTCATTACCTTTTAATTCTTCAAAAATGTGGGTAATCGCTTCAAGTTCTGAAAAGGATAAAGTACTAATGGCTGATTTTACAATCTGAACCTTACGATTTTCTTCAGCATTCTCTTCATTCACAGAACGCATCATCTCTAACCCTACTACTGTTGTTCCATATTCACTAAGAATGATATCATCCAAGGTATATTGAAGACCGGATTTATATAAGAATAATGTTCCTAATCTCTCACCTGCAATATCAATTGGTGTAATAATCGCATGATAGGTATCTACATTATCAAATTCAAAACCTAGTGTTCTTAGATTTACATTTTCCTTCGTAGATAAAATATTTAAAAGGCGTTCATTCAAGAGTCCGTCTATATGTCGACCTACAGCGTCTTTGATCAGTTCTTTTATTTCAATGATATCGTTGCGATTTTTTAAACCAAGTACTTTTCCCTTTCGACTAATCACTAAAACATTCGATGCAAGTATTTCGCTTAAAACCACACAGATGTCATTAAAAACAACCTTATGCGAATTATTATTATGCAGTAGATTGTTTATCTTTCTTGTTTTATCCAATAACTGTACGCTCATTCCATAGATCCTCCCGGCTCACTTTTCCCTTATAGCACCCATATATTTATCCACTTAAAGATAGAAACCGCAAGAAACTCCAATTGTGAGTCACTCCGGTCTGCTTTACGCGTTCCCTACGCGCATCTAACAAATTTCATATTATGTAGAAATCTGTTTTCATGAATAAAGGCAATACAATAAGTTATATACTTAATTGTATTACCTTTTAGATTTTATCATAACTTATTCTTAAAAACAATACTCTTTTCTGAGTTTTGACTCACATTAATTGATAATTTCACATTATTTTTGTAATTTTATATACTTATAAATTATTTTAGACAGTATCGAACTTGTTTTATTTCGCCATGCTGGTTACATTACCACATTTTGGGTTTTCACATACCAATTTATTGCCTTTTTCTAACACAATCCCACCACATTTTTCACAACTGGAACTAGATGGTTTTTGCCAGGTCATAAAATCACAATCAGGGTTATTAATACAGCCATAGTATTTTCTACCCTTTTTTGTTTTTCTCAAAACAATATCACTACCACAGTTTGGACACGCCACACCAATTTTTTCTAAATAAGGCTTCGTATTCTTACAGTCCGGAAAACCAGGACAGGCTAAGAATCTACCGTGAGGTCCATATTTAACCACCATGTTTTTACCACAAAGTTCACATATTTCATCTGTAACTTCATCATCAATCTGTATCTGATCAAGTTCAGCATGGGCATTATCTACTGCTTCCTTTAAATCAGGATAGAAGTTACTCACAACTGTTTTCCAATTAACGGTACCATCTTCGACGCAGTCAAGCAGCGATTCCATATTTGCTGTAAAATTAACATCAACAATAGTTGGAAATGCTAATTTCATAATTTTATTTACTGCCTCACCCATCTCAGTAATATAGAGATTCTTATTTTCTTTCGCAACATATCTTCTGGCAATTAGCGTTGTAATTGTAGGTGCATAGGTACTTGGTCTGCCAATGCCCAACTCTTCTAAGGTTTTTACAAGCGAAGCTTCTGTATAATGTGCTGGAGGTTGTGTAAAATGCTGACTCTTTAATAATTGAAGTAAAGTTAGTGTTTCACCTTCCTTAAGACCGTCAAAAGCAACACCAGCTTCTTCCTCTTCTTCCTCTTGTGTATAAACGCTCATAAAACCTTCAAATATTAATTTAGATGCCGATGCAGAGAATCGATAATCTTTCGCTTCTATTTTAATTGTATTTGTTTCATATTTTGCTGATTGCATTCTACTGGCAACAAATCTTTTCCAAATCAATTGATAGAGTCTAAACTGATCCCTACTTAAAGATTCCTTAATGTCACTTGGACTAAACTCAATATAGGTTGGGCGAATTGCTTCATGCGCATCTTGAATCTTCTTACCAGTACGACCCTGATTCTCATCAGTTGCAACAAAATCTGCACCGAACTTTACCTTTACATATTCCTTTGCTGCCGTATCTGCCTCATCACTGATACGAATGGAATCCGTACGTAAATAAGTGATTAAACCAACGGTACCATGCCCTTTAATATCCACACCTTCATATAATTGCTGTGCAAGCTGCATGGTCTTTTGAGTAGAATAATTCAGCACCTTGGAAGCTTCCTGTTGAAGGGTACTGGTTGTAAATGGAAGTGGCGCTCTACGGATACGCTCACCACGCTTAATTTCTTTTACACGAAACTCTGCGTTATTAAGATTACTTAATATCTCATTCATTTCAGCTTCAGAACGGATTTCCTTCTTGGAGGAACTGAATTTAGCCACAAGGGGTTTCTTCTTTCCTTTTAGTTCAAACTCCGCCTCTAAATTCCAATACTCTTCTGGTACAAAGGCATTAATCTCATCTTCTCTATCACAGATGATTCGCAAAGTTACGGATTGGACTCTACCGGCACTTAAGCCTCGTTTTACTTTTTCCCATAGGAGCGGACTAATTTTATAACCCACCATACGATCCAATACTCTTCTTGCTTGTTGTGCATTAACCAACCCCATATCAATTGGTCTTGCCTGTTTGATTGAGGACTTGATTGCATTCTTTGTAATTTCGTTAAAGCTAATTCTACTTGAATCTTTATCTTCTAATTTTAATGTATGGCTAAGATGCCAGGAGATTGCTTCTCCCTCACGGTCAGGGTCAGTTGCAAGATATACCTTATCTGCCTTTTTCACTTCCTTACGGAGTTTAGCAAGTAAGTCACCCTTTCCTCGTATCGTAATATACTTAGGCTCATAATCGTGCTCAATATCAACACCCATTTGACTTTTGGGCAAATCCCTAACATGGCCGTTGGAAGCAAGCACTTCGTAATTAGCTCCCAAAAATTTCTTTATGGTCTTGGCTTTCGCCGGTGATTCCACGATAACAAGATTTTTTGGCATATGAAAACCTCATTTCTATGTTAATATAAATAATTATTCCTTTTATTTCAGAAATAAATGCTCTTCTGATTCAATGTATACTATGAAACTCTTCAAAATAATGATACTTAGATAGGAATAATTACCTTGTTTCGCAGCAATTTAATTCAGCATCAGCTCCTGCGTAATATAATAATTCTTCCTAGTCTGTTTGATATAGCCCTTAAGTTCAAGCTGCAACAGCTGTTCCATCAGTATATCAATTGCAAACCCGGTCTCTGATGCTATAACATTTACATGTTTCGGCTCCAAACATAGTGAAGCATACACTATTTTCTCATTCAATTCAAGCAGATTATTAATTTTTTTCAAATTTGGTAAAGATTGCTTATATTCTAAAATATAATCTTCTAAGATATCCTGAGGTTGTGTAACTAATTTTGCCCCCATTTTTATTAAATTATTACAACCCCCGCTTAACTGATCCGTAATCCTTCCAGGTATTGCATAGATATCCTTTCCTTGCTCTAATCCCAGGTCAATCGTTATTAAGGAACCACTTTTATTCTTCGCTTCTACGATTAAAATTCGATCACTTAAAGCACTGATAATACGATTGCGCATAGGAAAATTTCCTGCAAAAGGTTGGACTCCCGGTCCATATTCAGAGATTATGCCTCCGATTTTTTGCATTTCCATGTATAGTCCAATATTTTCTCTTGGATAGCAAATATCGATACCACTACCAAGAATGCCATAGGTAACTCCCCCAGTACTTAAGCATCCTTCATGTGCATGAGCATCAATTCCTCTTGCGAGTCCACTGATAACAGAAATTCCCTCTTTTGCAACTGCTGCAGCAAAATATCTTGCTAGCTCTCTTCCGCTATTAGAACATTCTCTCGCTCCTACAATTGCAAGAATTTTCTCTCCTTCCCTTGGGAGCCTGCCTTTATAAAACAGTGAATACGGAGCATCAAAAACATTGCGTAACTTACTGGGATAAAGCTCGTCCTCCTTAGATACATAGGAAATTCCCTTTTCTTTTAGTTTATTGTAATTTTCTATGATTTTTTCTGGATTTCTGCTTTCGCAGATAGCGTTTATATCTCTATCATTGAATCTTAAATTCCCTGGACAACATTCCTTCTTAAATAATTCCAAATCCTCTTTCTTCGCATGATAAATACCTTCTGCATTAACAAAAACCTGTAAAAGCAGGTTGATTTTCTTAATACCTATTTTATTAATATTACCCAACCAAAAACGATATTCTTCTATAGTCATAACATCCCTTGTCTTTCCGTGGCACCAGTACAGTATAAACCACAAGCATTCAAACTATCATACTTTGAGGGTTGTATTTATTCTCCCCAATATTTTTGATCCATACTTCGGTAACAAATAGCCTCGCTAATATGCTTTGTCGATATCACTTCGCTATCGTCTAAATCTGCAATTGTTCTTGCTACCTTTAAGATTCGATGATATGCTCTGGCACTTAAATTCATTTTAATAAATGCTTCCTCTAATAATGCTTGTTCTTTTACTTCTAATTTGCAGAACTTTTTAATCATACTAGGTGTTAACTGTGAATTAAAATATATATTTTGCTTTTTATATCGATCCAATTGTATTTCTCTTGCTTTACTGACACGTGTTCGAATCTGATTTGAATTTTCCTGCTTTGATTGGATCTGCAGATCCTTGTAATTCATTTGCAAAGCTTCAATACAGATATCAAAACGGTCCAAAAGCGGTTGCGATATTCTACTCAAATATCTTTTTACATATGGAATTGAGCAGTTACACCGATTACGATCTGGATAATATCCACAGCCGCAGGGGTTCATCGCCGCCACGAGCATAAATCCTGCCGGATAACGGTAGGAACCACTAAGCCTCGCAATGGTTACAGCTTTATCCTCCAGTGGTTGACGCAGCACTTCAATTGTATTCTTTTGAAATTCGGGAAGTTCATCGAGGAACAATACACCGTGATGCGCTAAGCTGATTTCACCAGGTCTTGGAGATATTCCGCCACCTACTAGAGCGGTTGTTGTAATGGTATGGTGGGGGTTTCGAAAAGGCCTGGCTGCAATCAAAGCTCTTTTTTCCATTAAGCCAGCGATACTATATATCTTAGATAACTCCATACTCTCTTCAAAAGATAGTTCGGGCATAATACTTGGAATACGTTTTGCCAGCATAGTTTTTCCAGAGCCTGGTGGTCCAATCATCAAAATGTTATGCATACCCGATACAGCTATTTCAATCGCACGTTTTGCAGCTATCTGACCCGCCACTTCTGAAAAATCAGGTGCATCTTCCTGTTTGTTTTGTTTAAAAATTGAATCGATGTCCACTTCATCCGGCTTAGGATTAGCCTTTTTGTTTAACAATTCCACTGCCTCATTAAGACTGTTCACTCCATAGATTTCAATTCCGCTGATTACTGCTCCTTCAGCCGCATTTTCTCTTGGAACGATACACTTTTTAAAGCCCTGCTCTTTTGCACACAAAACAATAGGCAGAACTCCATTAACTCGATTAACATTACCATTTAAGCTGAGTTCTCCGATGATTAAGACATCTTTTAGATGTTCCTCGGATAGATGGCCAAAGGCCATAAGAATAGCAATCGCTACTGCGAGATCAAAAACAGTTCCTTCCTTGCGAATATCCGCAGGTGATAAATTTACAGTAATTCTTTTTGCGGGTAAAAGATAACCAGAATTCTTAAGAGCTATTCGTACCCGCTCTCTTGCCTCCTTAACCTCCGATCCCAAAAGGCCGACCATTTCAAAAATAGGAAGACCATCACTAACATCTGCCTCAACTGAGACTATAATACCATCAATACCATGAATTGCAGCACAATATGCTTTGCTAAACATGTTTTCTCCTTCCTTGTCTCTCTACAATGAAGGAATCATTTGCTTAAATTAAAGTATACCAAGTATGGAATTTACTGACAAGCAAGTTTTTATCTTTGTAAGTAATGTAGCTTTTTTAGTTAATTATTATACAACTTAACTATTGAGTAGACCTTTTCCAGTCACACTTTGTTATCTCTATTTAATATGTTATATAATATGAAGAAACTCAACCATAAATAATTTGAAATAGTTCAGAATTAATCAGATTATATAATAATCAGCTGTGATTGCTTGCTTCCTAAAATAAATATAAAATATAGAAACTTGCTTTCAAAGCATTAGAGTTAGTCAAGTTATGTGCATATAATAAACCAAGATATCTATTTGATACTATGTCCAACATAATTCAATCAAGATATGATAGGGTTATTAATTGTAATGTCTCAAGTATCAGAACGTAATATTATATGAAATGGAGGTATTATATGCGCATTTGTGAGCTTAGGGAAAAGGAAGTCATAAACTGCAGAGACTGTATGCGGTTAGGCTTTGTTTGTGATATTGAGTTCGATATATGTACTGGACATATTACACATATTATTGTCCCGGGCCCATGTAAGGTTTGGGGTATCTTAGGTCGTGACCATGATTATGTAATAAGCTGTGCACATATCAAGCAAATTGGGGTCGATATCATCCTAGTAGATATAGATATTGAAAAATGTCTGGTAAAATGCATTTAGAACAGAAAATTATATAAGTTAGTTTTTACTAATTGTAATAATTTTCTTGACCTCATGGAGTTTCTTCCCTTATAATCATAATATATAAGAAAATATCAGAAAATTCTTTATCTTTCGATGGATTTACTGAACCTATTAGGAGGATTTTTTCATGAAATGCCCGTTTTGCAGTAAGGATAACACTAGGGTAATTGATTCCAGACCAGCTGACGAGAATAATTCCATTCGCAGACGTAGACAATGCGATGAATGCAATCGTAGATTTACTACATACGAAAAGGTAGAAACAATCCCCCTTGTCGTGATTAAAAAAGATAATAATCGTGAACCGTATGACCGTTCAAAAATAGAAGCAGGAGTTTTTAGATCCTGTCATAAAAGACCTATTTCAATTGATCAGATTACAGCCCTTGTCGATGAAGTTGAAACAATGATTTTTAATCGTGAGGATAAAGAAGTTCCTAGCCACATTATAGGAGAAATACTCATGAATAAATTAAAAAATCTTGATCCTGTAGCCTATGTGCGGTTCGCGTCGGTTTATCGCGAATTTAAAGATGTTGAAACCTTTATGGATGAACTTAAAAAAATATTAGTGTATACATAAATTAACTGTTTTCTATCCGATTATATTAAGCTGCTTCTTCTACTTTTACGAACTCGTAAATCCAGTAGTTGGAAGCAGCTTATATTCTTTATTTACTACCTGGTACTTTAAAGCCAGGCTTTAAATACTTTTCTAATTTTGAATAATCTCTCTCAAATTCCACATGATCTCCAATATAATGCGGAACACTTAAGCTGATACCCAGAGAATTAGGTTTATAATAACTAAAGATACCATAACTATTTTTAGAGTTAATTTGATCAGCTTGTGAAAATCCTCGAAGTAACTCCTCGTCGCTAAGACCTGCCAAATAGTCTTTTACTGCTTTTCTTAATTCTTCATTATCATTCTCAAAAAGGATGAAATCCCAGGTTCGAAAATTCTCAACAAATTCTTTATCCAGTTTTACAGCATCTTTTAGTTGTAGCTTAGTATTCTTTTCCTTATCAATATTAGTGGTATAGACTAATTCAGTTGGGTAAGCTGAAAAACTACTATGAAAAGCAGCTCGATACAAAACGCTGAATAAGGCTGAATTATTATCCATTAACTCATAATTAATATTTAAAATGGTAGGAACAGAGTCAGTTGGGGCCTGCGTGAGCTCCGGAAAAGGTTGAAAGGAATAGATATCTAGAATTCGTTTAAAATCCTCACTTATCAATCTGTTCCATTCACTGATTGCCATCTCTGTTCCACCGCTTACAAAGGTAGGATATCTTGCAACTACTCCGTTCTTTTTATAGTAGGTTGATGATATCTCCTTCTCATCTGTGGAATTAGATGAAGTTACAATAGTCACCTCTTTTTTGTATCCCATAACAGAGAATGCAAAAAGTAAGACTAACACTACCGCTGTTCCAAAGAACAATTTTAGTATCTGTAATATAACTTTATTTTCTTCTCCGTTTATTTTAGTCCCCTCTAATACTTTCAGCGTACTTATATTATTAAATTTAGCCTTAATCCACCTCATAAAAACATTCATTTTCCCTACTGCTGGTCTCCTTCTTCCTTTCTATATTCTATGCAATGCCCACAAGGAATAATAACCATTCCAGAGCCAACCAACAAGGAAACCGCAGCTTTTCGAGCTTGGTTTAGAATAATTACTTTAATTTTATGAAAAAATTACATATAATAGTTAAGACGGAGTTAAAAACGAGGAGGTTTAGTTATGTTATTAGGTGCATTAGAAGCTGGCGGAACGAAAATGGTATTAGCAATTGGCGATGAGTCAGGAAATATCGAAGAGCAAATTGAAATACCAACAGAAACGCCTGAAATAACCATGAAAAGAATAATCGAATACTTTAAAAGCAAGCCAATTGAAGCACTTGGTATCGGCAGCTTTGGTCCAATTGATTTAAATCGCACTTCAAAAACATATGGATATATAACCTCAACACCAAAATTAGCTTGGGTTAATTATGACCTTGCAGGAGTTTTAAAAAAAGAACTTGATATTCCAATTGGCTTTGATACAGATGTGAATGCATCTGCACTGGGTGAAGTGACCTTTGGAAGTATGAAAGGTTTAAACTCTGGACTTTATTTAACGATTGGAACCGGTGTTGGTGCTGGCGTTTTTATAAACGGAAGTCTATTACATGGTATGCTTCATCCCGAAGCAGGACATGTTTTAATCACTCGACACAAGGAAGATTCCTTTGAAGGGGTATGTCCCTATCATAACACCTGCCTCGAGGGTCTTGCTAGCGGTCCGGCAATTGAAAAACGCTGGGGACATAAAGCAGCAGAATTAACAGAAAATGATAAAGTTTGGGAACTGGAAGCTTATTACATAGCACAAGCGCTTATGGGATATATTCTTACCTTATCACCTGAAAAAATCGTTTTAGGTGGTGGTGTAATGCACCAGCTGCAATTATTTCCACTAATTCGCAACCAAGTGAAACATCTATTAAATGGATATTTAAACACTGCCGAGATAAACAATTTGGAAGACTACATTGTACCTGCCTCGTTAACAGATAAACAAGGAATTATGGGTTGCCTGGAGCTGGCGCGCCTGGAGTTGAAGCTCGTCTAAATTAAAAAGCTTGAGACAACTTTCAAAAGCTTGAAAAAGGGGCTGTTGTAACAGCCCCTTTCATTATTTATTCTTCTATCTTCTGCCTTAACACCATTGGCAAAATACCGCCATGTCGATAATAATCCACATCCACTTCAGAATCAAAACGTACAAGAACTTTAAATTCTGTTATTGTATCATCACTACTCCAGGCAGTTACCGTTACTACCTCTCTCGGTTTCACCTGATCTGATATTTTAATCTCAAAGGTCTCTTCTCCCGATAAACCAAGAGTTTCTGCATTCTCACCCTCCAGGAATTGAAGCGGAAGAACTCCCATCATTACTAAGTTTGAACGATGGATTCGCTCAAAACTCTCTGCTATGACGGCTTTCACTCCCAGCAAATTAGGTCCTTTTGCTGCCCAGTCACGAGAAGATCCCATTCCATAGTCTTTACCTGCAATTACGATAAGCCCGGTACCATGTTCCTGATATTTCATACAAGCATTATAGATTGGCATAACTTCCTTGGAGGGCCAATGCACCGTAAAACCACCTTCCGTACCAGGTGCTATCTGATTTCTAATACGAATATTCGCAAAGGTTCCTCTCATCATAACTTCATGATTCCCTCGTCTGGAACCATAGGTATTAAAGTCCTTGCTATCTACACCCTGCGCCAACAAAAACTTTCCTGCTGGCGTATTCTTACCGATAGAACCAGCCGGAGAAATGTGATCCGTTGTAACCGAGTTACCAAAGACAGCTAATACTCTCAATCCGTTTAAACTACTAATTTTATTCGGGTACTTCGATAAGTTTTGGAAAAAAGGTGGTTTTTGAATATATGTTGAAGTTTCATCAAATTGGTACAATTTTTGATTATTGGATTGAATATTATTCCATAACTCATTGCTCTTATATATTGAGGCATATTCTTTTTTGAATAACTCTGGTTTAATATATTGAAGTACCAACTCCTCAATTTCCTTTGACGTTGGCCAGATATCTTTTAAATAAACTGGGTTTTTGTCTACATCTTCTCCTATTGCATCCCTTGTCAGATCAATATTTACCGTGCCTGCTAAGGCATAAGCAACCACAAGAATTGGTGATGCCAAATAATTCGCTTTCACTTGTGAGTGAATTCTTCCTTCAAAATTCCGATTACCCGAAAGCACTGAGGTAACAAGTAAATCTTGTTCTGTAATTGCTTCTGATATCTCTGGAAGTAGGGGTCCGGAATTTCCAATACAGGTTGCACAACCATATCCGATTATTTGAAAACCTAGTTTGTCTAAATATTTTTGAAGATCTGCATTTTGTAAATAAGCTGAAACTACTTTAGAACCTGGAGCAAGTGAGGTCTTAACATGAGCAGGAACAGATAACCCCTTTTCAACTGCCTTCTTTGCTAATAGTCCCGCACCTAACATAACGGTTGGATTGGAGGTATTGGTACAGGAAGTAATCGAAGCTATGACAACTGAACCTGTGGTCAGGGTACTTTTTCTTCCATCTTTGAGTAAAATATCAGCTTTTTTCTCAAATGCATCTTTAGTTAACCCATGCCCTTGATTTCCCATAGGAGCTGTAATTGACTTCACGAATTCTTCTTTCATCTCATCCAGCAATATATAGTCCTGGGGACGCTTCGGACCAGAAAGTGCGGATCGTATTGTACTTAGGTCCAGATCGATAACTTGTGTATACTCCGGTTCTTCCTCGTAATTCAACAACATAGAATTACGGTTCAAGTAGTCCCTTACAACTTCAATATGTTCCTTCGTTCTGCCTGTTAATTCAAGATATCCTAGGGTTTCCTCATCTACCGGGAAAAAGCCGCAGGTTGCACCATATTCCGGTGCCATATTTGCAATTGTTGCACGATCTGCTAAGGAAAGCTTTTTCATACCGGTTCCAAAGTATTCAACAAAGCGGCCTACAACTCCTTTTTGTCTTAATAATTGTGTTACCCGAAGTGCCAGGTCCGTTGCACTTGCACCAGCCTTAAGCTCTCCAGTAAGTCGAACTCCAATTACCTCAGGCATCGGAAAATAGGAGGGTTGACCGAGCATACCCGCTTCTGCTTCAATTCCTCCAACACCCCAGCCAAGGACACCAAGTGCATTTACCATTGTAGTATGCGAATCAGTTCCAACAAGGGTATCCGGATAGAGAAGTATCCCCTCCTCTCCTTCTGCTTCAATCACTACACTTGCCAAATGCTCCAAGTTAACTTGATGAACTATACCTGTGGAAGGAGGCACGACAGTAAAATGTTCAAAGGCCTTCTGTGCCCAGTTTAAGAATTGGTAACGCTCCTGATTCCGCTCAAATTCAAGTTTTTGATTAATATCAAAAGCTTCTGAATTCCCATATTGATCTACTTGAACGGAATGATCAATTACCAGATCCACTGCTACTTCTGGATTAATCTTATGAATGAATTCCGATAACGCAGCATTCTTATCTATTTGATGCTCCTGCAACAAATTTTCTTCTACAATTGCAGCTCTCATGGAGGCAAGATCCAGTACTGCTGGAACACCAGTAAAATCCTGAAGTATAACTCTGGCCGGTTTAAAGGGCACCTCTTCTTCGCCTTTTTGTTCTTTGCTCCACTTTGCTATCGCTTTAATATGTTCTTCCTTTATATTGTATCCGTCGCATTGGCGAAGAGCAGATTCCAGTAAAATTCGAATAGAATACGGTAACTTTGCAATTAAACTGCCTTTCTTATCCAGTGACTTTATATCATAGAAGATATAGTTTTTCCCATTTGCTTGATACGTTTTTTTTGCTTTTTTCTTTAAATCTTGCATCGGCTTTACCC
>JAFACO010000092.1 GCA_023425485.1 Bacillota bacterium | reverse complement strand
GATCAAGCTTGTTCCGATGATGCACTCTGGTTAGTAAGCTCCATTGTTGAATATGTAAAGGAAACAGGTGAATTTGAGTTTTTAGATGAGGTTATTACCTATGCTGATGGTGGCAGCGGCTCAGTTTATGAGCATATGACAAAGATTCTTGATTTCTCAGGCAAGCAGGTTGGTATGACAGGAATTTGTAAAGGTCTTCGTGCGGACTGGAATGACTGTCTCAATCTAGGCGGCGGTGAAAGTGCTATGGTTTCCTTCTTACACTATTGGGCGCTTGGTAATTTCTTAGAGGTTGCTAAATACTTAAATAGAGCGGAAGATGTAAGTCATTACAGTGCTATGATGGACCGAGTAAAAGAGGTATGTGATAAGGAACTCTGGGATAAGGAATGGTATATCAGAGGTATCACCAAGAATGGTAAAAAGATTGGCACCATGGAGGATAAGGAGGGTAAGATTCATCTGGAATCCAATGCTTGGGCGGTACTTTCCGGTGTTGCTTCGGAAGAAAAAGGTATTCAAGCGATGGACTCCATCGATGAACACTTATTTACTCCTTACGGCATTATGCTAAATGGTCCTTCCTATACGGTACCGGATGATGATATAGGCTTTATTACAAGAGTATATCCAGGATTGAAGGAAAATGGTGCAGTTTTCAGTCATCCAAATCCCTGGGCTTGGGCAGCAGAATGTAAACTCGGACGCGGTGATCGTGCAATGAAGTTTTATGATGCGTTATCACCTTACAACCAGAATAACTTGATTGAAATACGTGAAGCAGAGCCGTATTCATATTGTCAGTTTATTATGGGAAAAGAACATACTGCTTTTGGCCGCGCAAGACATCCCTTTATGACAGGAACCGGTGGCTGGGCATATTTCTCTGCAACAAGATATATTCTAGGTGTTCGACCACAGTTTGAGGAACTATTAATTGATCCTTGCGTTCCAGCCGACTGGAGTACCTTTACAGTTAGTCGTGAATGGCGTGGAGCAAATTATAAAATTACAGTGCTTAACCCAGAAGGTGTAATGAAAGGTGTTAAGGAGATTAAAATAAACGGCAAAATAACAGACAAAATTATGGTTCAGCCAAGTGGCTCACAGAATGAGATAACAGTGGTCATGGGGAAATAAGGAAGTCAGAGTGAATTTTATAAATTCACTCTGCAAATATTGAGCCTGCGGCTCAAAGTTTGCAGGTAATTAGAAAGGTATGGTTATTCTTATGATTAAATTTGGTACCGGTGGTTGGAGAGCAATCATAGGCGATGAGTTTACAAAGACAAACATTCAGATTCTATCCAAGGCATTGGCTACAAAAATGAAGGATGAAGGTTTAGCAGAGAAAGGAATTGTACTTGGCTATGACCGACGTTTCCTTTCAAAGGAAGCAATGAGATGGGCAGCAGAGGTTTTTGCAGCAGAGGGTATTAAATCTTATTTGATTAATAAATCTTCTCCAACACCTTTGATCATGTATTTTGTTATGAAATATGATTATCCTTATGGCATGATGATTACTGCTAGTCATAACCCGGCAATTTATAACGGTATTAAGGTATTTACCCAAGGTGGCAGAGATGCAGATGAGTTCCAGACCCAAGAAATTGAGAATTACATCAGTCATACGGAAGAAACTGGAATTAACACATTGGAATACTGTAAAGCCCTTAATTCAGAGTTAATATATGAAATCAATCCGATGAATGAGTATATCGATAACATTATTGAAGAAGTGGATATGCAGGCAATCAGGGATCGTGGTCTTAGAATCGCATTAGATCCCATGTATGGTGTAAGTGAGACCTCTCTTAGAACAATTTTGCTTACAGCCAGATGTGAAGTGGCAATCATTCATGATAGACATGACACCTTGTTTGGTGGAAAGCTACCGTCCCCATCAGCAGCTACCCTTCGCAGCCTGCAGAATTATGTAATCGACCATCATAGTGATATTGGTATTGCAACAGATGGAGATGCTGACCGAATTGGCGTTATTGATGATAATGGTAAATTTCTTCATCCGAATGATATCCTGGTACTCCTGTATTACTATCTTTCGAAGTATAAGGGGTGGCGTGGCCCGGCAGTACGTAATATAGCAACCACCCATTTGCTGGATAAGGTAGCAGAAAGCTTTGGAGAGAAATGCTATGAGGTTCCTGTAGGCTTTAAACATATTTCTGCTAAAATGAATGAAACCAATGCAATTATAGGAGGAGAATCCTCCGGTGGATTAACGGTACGCGGTCATATCAAAGGTAAGGATGGCGTATATGCAGCCGCACTATTGGTAGAAATGATTGCAGTAATCGGAAAGAAGCTGTCCGAAATCTATGCAGATATCGTGGCTGAATACGGCACTTACTATATGGAAGAAAAGGATTATTCCTTTAGTCAGGAGAAAAAGGAAGAAATCTTCCAGAAGCTTATGCTAGACAAGTTAATACCTGAATTACCCTTTGAAATTACAAAGATATCTTATCTGGATGGCTGTAAGATTTGTTTTGAAAATGGTGGATGGGTAATTGCACGTTTTTCAGGTACCGAGCCTTTGCTTCGAATTTTCTGTGAGATGCCAGATGCAGAGTCTGCAAAAAAGATCTGTGATATCTTCGAGGAATTTCTGGAACTATATAATAATTGTTAGTAAGATTGTAAAAATTATGTTACAATGAAAGCGGAATGAGGTATTGCAAGCTTGCTTGTGAATACCGATTGGAGCAACAAAATCATGAACATGTTTTATGTTCATGATATATTAAATGGGTTATCCGATAACGATAACCCATTTTTTATATAATAGAATTCCTCAAATATCTTATTATAAAAACCCTATGGGGTTATGATGAGCAGCTGCAGGCACAAAATAAAGGTATGCGCTAAAAGTGTTTGGAAGCGGAGTATACAAAGCACATTTTTGCGTTACTTAGCTGTTTACAACAGGATAGGCTTTAATTTATTATGGTTTATAAGTGATATAACGAAAGCGGAATAAAGTATTTACAAGCTTGATTATAAATAGCGATTCTAGCAACAAGATCATGAATAAGGATTATACTCATGATATAATATTGTGTTTTATACATGGAGGTGTTTTGATGAAAAAGAGTGTTTCCCTTAGAAGACGTCTTTTGTTCTTGGTGGTGGCTCTATGGATGTTTCCAGTTGTTTTTATCTATTCTTTTATGACTATTTCCTACCGTCATGACATTATAAAGAAAACAAAAATATTAATGGAAGAGAGTCTTAAGAACTTTACTTATTTTAATGCACAGCGTATTGAGGAAGCAATTGACGCATCAAAGAATACCTCCTATGAACAGATTATTGAAAAAGCATGGCTTAAATATCAAAAAGAAAAGATGTCAAGGTCCGAGTTATATCGCGAGATTACGGGTAACCTCACAAGCAAATATTATAACAATAGTCGCTATGAAATTGCAGTGTTTTATCTTGCAGAGGAACCGGATCGAATTTATTACACCAAACAAAAGGAAAGTAACTACATCGATATTTACAAAAAAGAAGTTGCAAAAACGGCACAGGAAATTACGGAAATGGATTCCTCCGATGCACACGTGAGAGTGATTAATGGCAGAATATACATCATACGAAATTTGTATACCTTAACAAATTATACGAAGTTTGGAACTCTGGTTCTTGAGCTGAACAAAAATAAGCTGATTGACGGTATCTCTTTAAATAAGGACTATGAATTTGCCTTCTATATTAATGATACTACCTCCAGAATTTCCTTTGATAATAAACTCTTGGAAGAGAGCAGGAATGGGATTTTAAATAAATTGACGGAGGTCTATTCGGTTACCACCAACCGCAAAACATTGGAAGCACAGGACCTCAATTATCAAGGGATGATCTATCAGCAGAAATTTGATGACTTTCACTTTGGCGCAATTATGGTGGCGGATGAGACTGTAATTTTCTCGGAACTGACTAATTTATATTTTGTAATGGTTTTCATTATGTTAATTGTAATCCCTATTTTTATATACATGTTGTATTTTATATCACATCATATAAGTAAGCCTATGAGTCGAATGATTGATGCAGCAAAAACCTTAGAAGAAGGTGATATTGGGAAGCAAATTTCAGGAAAAGCAATGCCGAACAAGGAATTTGATGTTTTACAGGTATCCTTTAATCAGATGTCTTCTAGAATTAAGTATTTATTTGATTATGCTTATAGTGAAAAGCTTGCAAGAAAAGACGCTAAGATTATTGCTTTACAATCTCAAATAAACCCGCATTTTTTAAATAATACATTGGAAATGATGAATTGGCAGGCAAGAATGGCAGGAGATGTTGCTGTTTCTAAGATGATAGAGGCACTGGGGACTTTACTTAATTATAGCATGGATCGTAGCAATAAGAAGTTAATTAATCTATCGGAAGAGCTTCGCTGTGTGGATGCTTACTGTTATATTATTTCCATGCGTTTTGGGAAGCGTCTAAAGATTGAAAAGGAAGTTGATGAAAGTTTATTACAAGTGCAGGTTCCGCAATTAATCTTACAACCTTTAATTGAAAATGCTGTTGTACATGGAGTAGAGACAGTGAAATCTGGTACCATACAGATTAAAGTGTTTAAAGAAGTTGATAATGCGGTGCTTCAAATTATAAATACTGGAAGGACGATGAATAGTGAAGGTATTAGTCGTGTTGAGGCAATATTAAGTGGAACATATGTACAGAACACCGAAGAGAAAGCAGTTCATAAGTCCATGGGTATCCGTAATGTGAACGAAAGAATTAAGCTTATTTACGGTGAAGAGTACGGTTTGACGATTCAACCAATCGGAGAAAATGAAACTGCTTCTACAATTAAGATACCTTTGGAGTATGATGATAATAAGGAAAATACAAAAGGACCAGACATTTTTTAGCAGTTAAAAAATCCATAATAAAAATAAACAATAATATTGCATTATTTTGTTTTTAAGATAGCAAGAATAAACAAATAATGTCAAGTTGAACTAAAGTAATTTGTGTATCATGTATTTATAATATAAGTATCCCAAGAGATGATAAGTTTCTCTTTTGGACATCTATATTATAATTTTAGGAGGGTATATTATGAAAAAAATGAAAAAAGTATTATCCGTGTTGCTTGTATTTGCACTTGTAATGTCATTTACTGCATGTGCTAAGAACGAGGGTAATGCCGGTACCAAAACAGAAGATACTTCCAAAGACGATGCAACAAAAGCTCCAACAGATGCTCCTGTAGCTACAGAGCCAGCTGGGAATAATCCTGTTACTTTAACAACAGTTTCCATGTATGGTGGTACAGATGCAAATGCTGGAAATTATCAAGCAATTAATGAACAGTTAATGAAAGATTATGACTACATAACAATTGAAGATGATTCCCAGTCTGCTGACCAGGATTGGAAAACAAAAATCGCAGCTGACTTCGCAGTTGGCAATGAACCAGACGTTATCCAATACTTTACAGATGCAAATGCAAGTGATGTTTTAGCTGCAGATAAATTTGTAACAGTAGATGAAATCAAAGCAGTATATCCTGAATATGCTGGAGATACCCTTGACTCTGCACTTGCAGCATCCTCTAATCCAGATGGAGTTTCCAGAGCAGTTCCTACTACAGGATATTGGGAAGGTCTTTTTGTTAATAAGGACTTATTTGATCAATATCAGTTAGAGCTTCCTACTGATTGGGATAAATTATTAAAGGCAATCGATGTATTCAAACAGAATGATATCGTTCCTATCGCAGTTTCTTTAAATAACGTTCCTCATTACTGGATTGAGTTCTTAATGCTTGCAGCAGCAGGTCCTGCTGGATACACATCAGTTCCAGAAACAGCTCCAGAAGACTGGTGCAAGGGACTTGATTTATTCAAGACTTTAAGAGATTTAGGTGCATTCCCTGTTGATACAGATACAATTGACAATGATTTCGCTGGAGAAATGTTTAAGAATAAGCAAGCAGCTATGCAGTTAGATGGTTCCTGGTATGCTGGTGGTATTCCTGATCAGGACAATACCGTTCTTGTTTCCTTCCCTACCGTTCCAGGTGGTAAGGCAGAAGCTGGCTTTATCGTTGGTGGTATCTCCTCCGGTTTCTATATCACTAAGAAAGCTTGGGAAGATCCAGACAAGAGAGATGCAGCAGTTAAATTTGTTATGGCACATACCTCTTCCGCAGCAGTTCAGGTATATTGGAATGGTAATGGTCAGGCAGCAGCAGCTGTAACAGCAGTAGATAACATGACTCCACTTGGTATTTCCGGTATGGAATACAGCCAGGCAGCTAAAACTATCAGTTCTCCTACAGATTCAAGAATCAGCCAGGAAGCTTATAATACCTTAGTTGCAGGTATTGTTGATGTTTCTACAGGCGCTAAAACTTCTAAAGAATTACTTGATGAAGTTCTTGCTTTAAACGCTAAATAATAGGTAGCTGTTCAGAAACAATCAGAATAGTTACAATAATCATTTAATAAGTTACAAAGTAAAACTCAAAAGGGAGAGGGGATCAGTTTTCCCCCTCTCCCTTTTATAAGGATAAGGACAGGAAGGGCGAGATAATAATGCTATATAAGAAAAAATCACCGTTATTTATATTTTTGATACCAGGCTTATTGTTAATGACTATATTTTTATATGAGCCATTTATAGAGAATATAATTAATAGCTTTTACGATATGAAATCGGTAATACAGCTTCCAGGTCAGGAATGGAAGTTTATTGGCTATGAGAATTATGAGAAACTATTTTCTGATCCTAAAGTAAAAATAGCAATATTAAATTCCTTGAAAATGATGGTATTATCCGTCGTATTCCAAGTAGGGATAGCATTTATTTTAGCAGTTCTTGTTGGACTGATAAAAAAGGGACAGCATATATTCCGTACCATTTATTTCTTTCCTATCGTTATATCAGCAACAGCAATTGGTTTACTTTTCAAACTCTTTTATAACTATAGTGGTGGTATGTTAAACCAGTTATTGAAAATATTTGAAATGAAACCATTTAACTGGCTATCTGTGGAAACAGCCTTTGCAATGATATCTGTTCCTATTCTATGGAGTTATGTTGGCTTTTACTTTGTAATTATTCTAACTGGATTAAACGCTATTTCAGATGATATCTATGAAGCAGCAGCCATTGACGGTTGTCCAAGGTGGAAGCAAGTATTTTATATCACCATTCCATTACTTCGAGGTGTTCTTTGTACCTGTATTACTCTTGCAGTAACCGGCGCACTTAAGGTATTCGATTTACCATGGGTAATCGTTCCAAAGGGAGCTCCTCAAGGTGTGACTCATTTCCTTGGTACTTACATGTATGAGCAGACATTTACCATTAGCAATATTGACTACGGTTCAACAATAGCTTTCTTAATTGTAATCTTAGGTGTTATTGTCTCTAAGGCAGTATCAAAGATTATGAGACCGGATGCTAACCTGTAATCATTAGAGCAATGATTGAAACTAAGCATTGCCAACTTTTAAGGAATGGAGAATATTATGTCTGTTAAAACAAAAAGAAGACAAAATGGTTTTAAGATTTCAAATATTTTTATATACCTGGTATTAATCCTTTGGGGCGCAACAACGATATTCCCCTTTCTATGGATTATTAACAACTCCTTTAAACCTTCCAGAGAGGTTATTAATTCCTCCTTTACATTGCCAACAGATTTTACCTGGAGTAATTATTCAAATGCCTTCGATAATTTAAATATTTTAGTCGCTTATAAGAATAGTTTGTTAATATCCGGAAGCGTTACCATTGCAGTTATGATTTTAGCAGCAATGATGGCTTTTGCACTGACAAGATACCAGTTTAGAGGCAAGGAAATTATCATGGCCTTTATCATGGCAAGTTTGATGTTTCCAGCTTTCTCAACGATTATACCAGTATTTCGAATGATGTCTCAATTCAAATTGATTAATCATAATATAGCTGTAATCCTGCCGCAGATTGCAGGTAACTTAAGTTTTGCAGCAGTCGTAATGATTGGATATATGCGTGGGCTTCCACTTGAGATGGAGGAAGCTGCATATATGGAAGGTGCTAGGGTTAGGCAGGTATTTACACGTATTATAATACCTCTGTCAAAACCTTCACTGGCAACCGTAGCTATTTTCACTTTCTTATGGTCTTACAATGACTTATTCACACAGTTAATTATGATTCGTAGACGTGCGATGTATCCGGTATGTGCCCTTTTAAATGAGATTAGCTCCAAGTATGGTACCGATTATGGATTAATGGCATCTTCTATAGCAATCATTATTATCCCAGTATTAATTGTTTACATTTTCTTGCAGAAAAACATTATCAAAGGTTTGACAGCTGGAGCATTGAAAGGTTAGAATCAACTTAATTGAAATGTAGCAGAATAGGGGAAGGTTGCAGATGTATAAGGTCGTAATAATTGATGATGAGCCAATCATAGTGGAAGGAATTTCAAGGATGATTTCCTGGGAGAACTTTAAATGCAAAATCGTTGCTACCGCAAATGATGGAATGGAAGGGACGGAGATTATACATAAATATTCTCCGGATATTGTTATTACGGATATTGCTATGCCCGATATGGATGGGCTTGCTATGATAGCAGGAGTTAAATCACAGCTGCCTGATATGGAGATTAGCATTTTAACTGGTTACCGTGAATTTGAATTTGCGCAAAAAGCAATTAATCTGGGGGTTACCAGGTTCTTATTAAAACCCTCTAATCTTGAGGAAATAGAAGAAGCCATATCAGCGATGATTAAGAAGCTTCAAGAAAATGGGATTAACCCAGATTCTGATACAAGAAACCAGCAAGATTTAGAACGAATGGATAATGAGGCTAGTAATTTCATTGTAACAAATGCAATCCGTTATATTGAACACAACTATATGCATAAGATTTCCCTTTCTGAAGTGGCAGAGAAAACCTATGTTAGTCAATGGCATTTGAGTAAGCTATTAAATCGCAACCTAGGACAGAATTTTTCAGAGATATTAAATAATATTCGCATAAAGGAAGCACAGAAACTACTAAGAAATCCTTCTCTTCGCATTGGTGACATTGCAGAACGGGTTGGGTTTATGGATATGGCACACTTTTCCAGGGTATTTAAGAGGAGTGTTGGTATTTCTGCAAATGAATATCGTAATTCTATTTCACAAAAGGATATCGAAGTACAAATAGAGAAATGAGAGTGAGATCATGTCTATTTCAGTGAAGAGAAAGAGTAAAGAGGTAACAGCTAATCACCGTGGGAATGGCTTTGGAATTCATGGAATTAAGGTGAAGTTATTATTCTCCTTTCTTCTTCCGGTAATTAGCATAATAGCACTGGGGGCACTGTCCTATCAGAAGGCACTGAATGGAATTATATCAAATTATGAAGATGCGGTAAGTGATACCGTTGAAACTACAGGCAAATACTTTGACCTGGGCTTTCAGTCCATAGAAGCCTCGGCAAATCAATTAGCCGTGGGTGAAAACATGAAGGATGCCAAGGAATATGGTTCCTATAAGAGCATACATAAATCCATCATTGCGAATCTAACAGCGAATAAATTTATGAGTAATATCCATATATTTTCAAAAGATGGCGTGGCAATTTCTACGAAAACTGGTGCAAGGAAGGAAGATATTTATTCTAACTTTGTGACATCAGAAACAGTAAGCCTTTTTGAAGAAAATAAGGATAGTATATGGGTTGGGAGACACGAAAATCTTGATGAAGTTTTCAAACTCGATGCTTCAAAGTACGGTCTCTCCCTAATAAAGCAAATGAGAGCTACAAGTGGGTTCTCACAAACCGGAAACGATGTAATCGGTTATATTATTGTTGATATAAAACCGGAAATAATTCTGGAAACCCTGAACAGTTTTACTTGGGGTGAGGGAAGCATCACTTCATTTATCACCAGTGACGGCAGGGAATGGAATACGTTGACGAAGGATGCCTCACTGTTTACTACGCAAATATTCTATAAGAACACACAAAATAGTATAGAACCAAGTGGTGTTGATTATGTACAATATGAGGGCAAGGAGTATTTATATCTATATTCAAGAATTCAAACCTCTGGAGCAATGATCTGTGGGCTGATTCCAAAGGAACTTATTATTAAACAAGCAGATGACATTAAAATAATTACTATAATTATGGTAATCATAACATCAATTGTAGCTATTCTTTTGGGGAGTTTAATGTCTGCAAGAATTGGAAGTGCGACTCATAAAATGGTGCGTGTATTAAATAAGGCGTCGGAAGGCAATTTAACCTCACAGCTTAGTGTCCAGGGGAAAGATGAATTATCGTATCTGTCAGAACAATTAAATCTAATGTTTTCACGTATGCGAGAACTACTGGAAAAGGTTGCGACAGTTGGAACGCAGGTATCAGCCTCTACCACGGAGGTGAGTACTACCACAGAGGAATTAATAAAAGCATCCAATGAAATAACAGCAGCAATCAATGAAATTGAAAAAGGGATGGAAAATCAGGCGGCAGATACGGAAAGTTGTCTAAAGCAGATGGAAACCTTATCGGATAAAGTAAATCAGGTGAATTCAAGTACCGGTAAAATAGAAGCTATTTCAGTGGAAACAAAACTAGTTACCGAAAAAGGAATTATACTGGTGGAAGATTTAAATCAAAAATCTCAAGCAACGAATGAGAGAACCAAATCTGTAATTCAAAACATTGAACATTTAGAAATTGAATCCAACTCTATTTCTGAAATACTTGGTGTAATAAAGGATATTGCACAACAGACGAATTTGCTGTCGCTGAATGCTTCCATTGAAGCAGCAAGAGCAGGAGAGGCTGGCAAAGGGTTTGCCGTGGTTGCGGATGCAGTTCGCGAACTTGCAGCTCAATCCTTACAAGCATCAGTAAAAATTCAAAGTATTATTCAAGGGATTCAGGAACGAACAAAGCTAACGTTTACGTCTGCAAAAGAGGCAGAAGGATTCCTTCTCTTACAGGGGAAAGCTTTGGAAAAAACAATTCAGGCTTTTGGTGACGTTAACTTCCATGTAGAAAAGCTTACAAATACAGTGGAGGGAATTACTTCTGAGGTAAGTGCAATTGAGCAAGTTAAAAACAGTACGTTAAATGCAATGACAGATATTTCGGCAGTTGCACAACAGACCGTGGCAGTGACGGAAGAAATGAAGGCAACCGCAAAGGTACAGATGTCTGCAGTTCAAAAGCTGACCGA
>JAFACO010000064.1 GCA_023425485.1 Bacillota bacterium | reverse complement strand
GACTAGGGAAGGCAGCAGTATTAGAAGGAATTCGCCGTACCAAAGATATGGGGGCAAAGATTGTTTATGTTGGATCGTCACAGCAGTTTTATTATAGTATCGGTATGCGTCCATTTTCGACATCCACTATTTGGAGAAAAAAGTAATACCTAATCGTAAGATGAATATACCGGAAGGGTGGAGTTAACCTGTTATCATTATATTTAAGTATACTAGAGAACGAGCAAGAAAGAGATAAGATGACTCAAATCTACGAAGAGCACAAACATGCTCTTCTTAATTACGCTTTAAAAATAACGAACTATAATCAAACGATGGCTGAAGATGCAGTACATAACGCATTTATTTCCATAATTAAGGAAAAGGAAAAATATTTCAATTTAAGCAGTAGGGATTTTCGCTTTTCATCCGTTATTATAGTAAGGAACAAATGCATTGACCTTATAAGAAAAGAAAAACCGTATTCAAATATTCCGATTGAGGATATGGAAATATATCTGGAGTCTGAAGCAAAACCAGTGGATGAACAGGTTATTTTCTCTTCGGAATATGCAGCAATTCGTAAACATCTTGAGAACATTGATGAGATTAGCAGACAGGTATTGATAATGAAGTATGCTTTTGGAATGTCATATAAAGAAATTGGTGAAAAGCTTAATATGACTCCAAAACATGTTGACACTAGATTACTACGTGCGAAAGAAAAAGTAAGAAAACTTGTAGACAAAGAAAATATTAAGAAAAACTAAAAAAGGGGTGAGAACGAATAAATACGAAGCAGTTTGATGACTCCATATTTGAGGCGATGTTTCGCCAAGCAATCATAGACGATTATAATGAAGAAATTGATTCTATACCTTCAAATGATAAGCTGATGGAGAAGCTGTCTTTCTCTCCTGAGTTTGAAATCAGGATGAATAAATTATTTGTAAAAGAAAGACGAAGAGAATTATTCAACAGAGTTTTATTTTATAGTAAACAAATTGCGGCAATGTTTATCTTGACAATTGCTGTTGTGTTTAGTTTGCTGCTCATTAATCCTGAAGTTAGAGCAGCAGTTAAATCTACAGTCATTGAATGGCGTGATAAATTTACTTCAATCATCTTCCAAAGCAGTAAGTCTTCTAATATGAGTGATGATAAAGAATGGCAATTTGAATACCTGCCGTTTGGTTATCAAGAAGATAAGATTGAAAACTTTGGAATAATAACAAATATTGAATATGTTAATGAGCAAGACCAGATCATTTATTTTTCATATCGGCCAGACGGAGTTAATTCCAATATATCCATTGATAATGAAAATCATAAAATTGAGACTATTATGATTAATGGGGTATCAGCATATATTGCCAAAGCAACCGATGATGATTATGAGAATGGAATTATATGGAGCATGGAAGGTTACTCCTTTAGTCTATGGAGTCAATTACAGATGGAGGAACTAATAAAAATTGTAGAATCTATTACAGTAAAATGACGAATTTTAAATATTTATAAATTTTTTTAAAATATTTTAAAATTTATTGTAGGGAAAACATTTTTTCAAACGTTATTAGAGTGAAGGTTGATAACCTTACGAAAACTGAAAGGATGTGTTCCAATGAAATTAAAAAAAATGATGGCTCTTTTACTGGGCGGAATACTTTTGACATTTCAAGGTGTTCCAGTACAGGCGCAAGAACAGACACAAATATCTCAAGTTATAATCGATGGGGGCATAATTACTCCACAATGGACGAATGTGAATGATATAACGCTAAATTTGTACTTCAGTAGCGGAGTAGCCTATTGCTCAGGAACAATAAAAGCTTTATCAGGTACTACCAACATAAACGCAACTTTTAAATTGGAACGTAAAGTTGGTTCGACTTGGGTTTTTGAAAATGCTTGGGGACAGACATCAAGTAGCAGCACACTATCCTTTTCAGGTACGGACTCTGTATCCTCTGGATATACATATCGATTAAGTGTCAGTGCAAATGTTACTAGGAATGGAGTAACAGAAGCAGTAAGCAGTTCAGTGGAAGGAACTAATTAATCTACTGGATTGCAGTGTATCATTGAGGGGAGTATTTTTAATATAGTTATAACTGTTATACATAAGTATTTGAATCACAAATATCTATGGAGCTACTAGTTGGCTACATGTTTCGTATACTGGGGAAATAATATCGGGAGTGCCTGCAAAGGTCTCCCGATATTATGTTATTATCTTGTTATTTCGATTATAAAGTTATAAAGTAGAAGCATAGCTTAAACTGTATACAGTTAAGTTGTAAAAGTGAGCTATGGCTAATGTTATAAATAAGATATAGTTAGATGTGTGATGTATTAAATAACATGTTTAAAAGGGGTGAGAGCATTGAAAATTAAATGGTTTCCACGTTCGTGGATTCAATTAAAATCATCATCTGGATATAATATCTATATTGATCCGTCCTATATGAGTACCTATTTTAAGAATTATGATAACAAAATAATTTTTTCTGAAGAAGAGGACGATGTTCTTCCGGAAGAGCTGGACAAAGGAGATTTGATTTTAATATCACATATTCACAAGGATCATTGTAAGATAGTTACGATTAGGCGATTAAGTCATGAGAATACTATTGTATTAACCCCAAAGAAATATGGCAAAGAACTCGATAAAAATGAAATATTCGTAAAGTCAGGGGATACATTTCAATTTAAAAATATTTTAATTGAAGTCGTACATGCTTATAATACTATTGAAGGGAATTCTAACAAAAAGGTTCATAAAAAAGGGGAGTGCGTGGGGTATGTAATTAATATTGACGGTAAAAGAATTTACTTTTCTGGAGATACAGATTTTACTCCCTGCATGAAAGAAATAAGGAATATAGATGTAGCTATCATTCCAATCGGTGGAATATTTACTATGGATATGAATGAGGCGGCAGAAGCAATGTATAAT
>JAFACO010000058.1 GCA_023425485.1 Bacillota bacterium | reverse complement strand
TTCTGTCCCTTGAGTTGTAGCAACCGTAAAGTCCACACCTAAATCTTCAGTTACGTGGATACCTTTACTTCCAACTGCATAAGCTCCTTCGGTATTTTCACGGTAAAAAGTCCAGTCAATACCCTGTTCTGGGATACGAACCGGTCTTACATTTGCAAAAAGGTCCAGTTCCTTTCTCATAGCTACATTAGCACTTTCTACATTTGGCCATGGATCGCCTTTTCTAGGTGTAGTGGTAGGTCCCTTTAGCACAACATGACATTTCTTTATTTCGTCCAATACTGCTGGGGGAATTGCTGCATTCTCTGCTGCTCTTCTTTCGATGGTTAATCCATCAATTACACGAAATTCTATTTTATTCTCTGCGATATCCTTAGATAGCAGATACTCCAAGATTCTCTGTGCCTGTGAGGTAATTGCAGGTCCAATACCGTCGCCACCGCAAACTCCAATGATTATTTTATCCAGAGCTTTATAGTCAATAAAATCACCCTGTGCTTTCATCTCTTCCACTCTTTTAAGCTGACTCTCCAATAATTGACCAAATCTTTCTTTTGCTGCTTCAATTCTTTCTGCTGAAATCATTCTTCGTACCGTGCCTTTCTGTAGTTTTATGCATATCAAAACCATGCTTTACCAAGTAACATTGTATTAGGTAAGGCATGGCTTGTCAATTCTAATGTAGCTGATTTGTCAGAGTAATCTGTGCCTGGCTTGTAATACTAACCCCCAAATCGGCTTCTGCTTTATGTATGATTCGAATTAACTCCTCATCCGTTATAACAGTTACACGACCAGTCTCATACTCTTCATCCACCCATTCCTTAACCTTATTTACAATTGGATTGGATTTATCCACTGCTTCTTCACCTTTTAACTTAAAAAATGTATTAATCCAGTGGGCAATACCTGCAAGGCCTGATGTATTAGATACTGCAACTAATACCGGACGATTAAGGAATTTCTCGGTATCAAATATATTATATATTTCTTCGTTCTTTAATAAACCATCCGCATGAATCCCTGCTCTGGTTACATTAAAGTTCTTTCCTACAAATGGAGTTCTAGACGGAACTCTGTAACCAATTTCTCTTTCGAAATACTCAGCAAGCTCCGTAATGACTGTTGTGTCCATTCCGTCCAAAGTACCTTTTAACTGTGCATATTCAAACACCATAGCCTCTAATGGTGTGTTACCAGTTCTTTCCCCTATTCCAAACAAGGAACAGTTAATAGAACCTGCACCATATAACCACGCTGTGGTTGAATTGGATACTGCTTTATAAAAATCATTGTGTCCATGCCATTCCAGCCATTTGGAGGGAACACCAGCATGATTCATGATACCATATATAATACCCTGCACACTTCTAGGAATTACGGCACCCGCAAAATTCACGCCATAACCCATGGTATCGCACGCACGAATTTTAACCGGTATATTATATTCCTTGCTTAATTTCATAAGTTCACTGCAGAAAGGGATTACAAAGCCATGTATATCAGAGCGTGTTATATCCTCCAGGTGGCATCTGGCAGCAATGCCTGTTTCTAAGCACTCCCTTACAACACTTAAATAATGTTGCATTGCTTCCCTTCTTCTCATCTTCATTTTATAAAAGATATGATAGTCGGAGCAGCTTACCAGTATTCCGGTTTCTTTCATACCAATGTCTTTCACTAACTCAAAGTCTTTCTTGCTGGCTCTAATCCAAGAAGTCACTTCTGGAAATTCATAGCCACGCTCCATGCATTTATAAACTGCATCTCTATCCTTTTTACTATATAAGAAAAATTCACTCTGCCTAATAATTCCCTTTGGTCCACCCAGACGATGAAAATAATCATATATAGTTACAATTTGTTCTGTTGTATAAGGAGCTCTTGACTGCTGTCCATCACGAAAGGTTGTATCCGTTATATAAATATTCTCAGGTAGATTATGAGGAACAATGCGATCATTGAACGCAATCTTGGGTACTTCACAATAAGGAAATAGATTACGAAAGGTATTTGGCTGATCTACATCCACAAGCGGATAAATCGGTTCCTCTACTTGCAACAAATTATTTTGTGGATTTATAAACACTTTTCTCTCATCCATACGGCAGCTCTCCAATCAATAAACAAAAATTTGTTTTATTGTATACAATTATACTTGTATTGTCAATAATTTATTCATAATTATTTTTAAATATACATTTCAGTAAGGTAATAGTTCGACCTAAAACTTGTAGGCTATCTGCCCAATCGAGATGTAGCGAAGATAAATAAAGCATGGGGCTGACCTGTTACTTTAGCGAAACTTGCCCTGAACAATTAGTAGAATATACAAAAAACACCTTAAATGTTAGATACGTTCCAACATTAAGGTGTACATTTCAATTGAGTTATATGCGTTTTCGAACCTTAGGTACCGGTAGGTACTTCAGCCAACCAAAAGCGTGTTTAGTATTTCGTATATTTTTCAGGTCTAATTCCAAGGCACCACGAAATACTGGTACCTAACGAAATAAGCAATGCAGGCATTAATTCATAGGTCTGCTGCCCTTCCAATATAGAAGAATTTACCATTATATAACCTATAAATAGAATTGTAATAACAACTATCATTAATTTTATAATTTTGATTGCATTCTTCAAAACTTCCTGCATTGGTTATCCTCCTACAATTAAAGCCTGTCTGGATTTACTCAAACGTGTACTCTAATTATAAAACGATAACGGGTCTGGTCAATATTATTTGTAATTATTTTACAATTACATATGTATTAAATATCGCAGTATATAACATAGATTTAATAAATCTTCCTTCTTTCAACAGCAATACAAAAAGACTACGTCGATTAAGGTCAAATAAAGCTATTTTAACTATAATAATGTTTTAATGAATTCATATGCAACTGGAACCAGAACTGCGGGCAGTAAATTACCACATTTAATCTTTTTACCAAAGATCATATTAATACCTATACCAAAGATTAGAATAGATCCAATTAAGGATATATTGCTTATTAGCTGATCTGATAAATATGGTTCTATAAACTTCGCCGAAATTGTAATACCTCCCTGATAGATACCTAGAGGTATTATGGAAAATAAAACACCGATTCCTAAAGTTGAAGCAAAAATAATGGCACTAAAACCATCAATGATGGATTTTGCAAAGAGCATGGAGGCATCACCGGATAACCCATCGTTCAAAGAGCCAATGATAGCCATTGCACCTACACAAAAAAGCAGTGAGGAACTTACAAAGCCTTCCACAAAGTTCTGACCCTTTTCGCCCTTCACGCGAAGGACTGTTTTGAGTAACTCTCCTACACGGTCAAGCTTAGCCTCAATGTCAATTAACTCACCTACCAGCGCACCTATGGCCAGAGACACTATCATTAACATCATATTTTCCGTCTTAAGACCTTGTCCATCCACTACAAACAGACCTTGAAGTGCACCACTAAGCCCTACAAACATAACAGACAGTCCTAGCCCGTTCATTATAGTTTCTTGAAGCTTGGGTTTTAATCCTCCATTAAAAAGAATACCTATAAGGGAGCCAATGACAATTGTTACAATATTGACTAGCGTTCCTAATCCAACCATGGTTAAGCTTCCCCCCTTTGTGTTATTTTATTTCTTATTAATTCCACTTAAATCTTTGATTACTTCACCTGCAAGAATTAATCCTGCCGTTGCTGGAACAAAGGAATTGCTGCCTGGAATTTGACGTTTTACAGTACATTTACTGGTAGCGCCGGGAGGACAGATACAATTCGTTTTACAACTTAAGGACATATCTTCTAACGGCTTATGTGGCAACTCTTTGGTATATACAACCTTTAACTTCTTAACACCACGAAGCTTTAGCTCTCTCCTCATTACCTTTGCTAATGGGCAGACAGAAGTTTTATAAATATCCGCCACTTCAAATTTAGTCGGGTCGAATTTATTCCCTGCACCCATACAGCTGATAATTGGTATGTTTTTTTCCTGTGCACGCAGCACCATTTCTATCTTTGCAGAGACTGTATCAATAGCATCTACAATGTAATCATACTCCGAGAAATCAAATTGATCCGCTGTTTCTGCGGAATAAAAACACTGATGTGTTGTGACATTTGCCTTGGGATTGATTTCAAGAACACGATCCTTCATCACATCCACTTTATATTTACCAACAGTTTTTCTGGTTGCAATTAACTGTCTGTTAATATTGGTCATACATACTTTATCATCATCAATTAGATCTAGG
>JAFACO010000046.1 GCA_023425485.1 Bacillota bacterium | reverse complement strand
CTCTAGAGAGGGAGCAAGCATATCCATTCCAACTAGAGATGAGGTTGTGAGTAGACTCAACGCATTTCTATAAGGTAGAGTAATATAGATTGATGTGTAACAAGAGCAATATAGTTTAATTGTATAGCAATGAATCTACAAAGCTGTACTTGAAAGGAGATCTAAAAATGAACCAGGAAGAAATCCTGCGGAAACTGCAAAAACCCAAGGGAAGGGTTGATGTTGTAATTGATACAGATACCTTTAATGAGATAGACGACCAGTTCGCATTATCTTATTTAATTAAGTCTGAAGATAAACTGAATTTAAAAGCAATTTATGCAGCACCATTCTTTAATGAAAAATCCACTGGCCCAGAAGAGGGGATGGAGAAGAGTTATGATGAGATAATTCATCTGCTGGAGCTCATGGATAGAGAAGATTATAAAAGCATTACCTTTAAAGGTTCACCTGCCTATCTACCCAGTGAACAACAGGCTGTGGATTCCCCTGCGGCACGTCATCTCATTGAATTTGCGATGGCAAGAAAGGATGAGGAACCGCTCTATGTCCTTGCAATAGGAGCAATCACCAATGTGGCTTCTGCAATCCTATTAGAGCCTAAAATAGTAGACAAAATTGTTCTGATTTGGCTGGGTGGTCATGCTCATGATTGGCCTAGGAATAACGAATTCAACTTAATTCAAGATATTGCAGCAGCAAGAATTGTATTTGGATGTGGCGTACCCCTGGTACAGCTACCCTGCTTAGGTGTAGTCTCTAGCTTTACCACAACTGAACATGAGTTAAAATATTGGTTAAAGGATAGGAACAAGCTCTGTGATTACTTGCTAGCAGCAACAATTAAAGAAGCTGAATCGAAGGAAGAAAGTACTTGCTGGAGTCGAGTGATTTGGGATGTTACTGCCGTTGCCTGGCTTCTGGAGGATGAAGGCAAGTTTATGAATGATCGACTGGTACATAGTCCAATACCCGAGTATGATGATTATTATGCTTTCAGTAAATCCAGACATTTAATTAAATATGTATATGAAATCCGAAGAGACTTTTTATTCGAGCATTTATTTAAAACTCTCATTAAATAGTAGTTTAAGAAGCAAATACAAAACAGCTAAAATTAGAACAACTCTAGAAGAACAACTGAAAGTAGAACAACTGTATAAATGTGACTGAATTCAGAAATATGGATGAAGAAGTTCTTAAGGAAGTGAGCTTTTAGAAGTTTGAACCTGTAGTTTTGTAAAAAAATCTTATTTCAGAAAGGATTACATATGAGTATGAAGGAATATGATGACTTTGCAGTTCAAAGAATGAATACGGAGAAACAAGTAATAAAGCTGGGAGATTTAGAAGTGGAAGTGAAACCGCTTCCTGACGGAACTACAGACAGACTGGATGCAAAAGAACTAAAGGAAATAATGGAGAATCCGGGCTGGAAAGAAGAACCTACTTTGGAAATGATTCGTGATTCCATGGGCTGTTTTAATTACAATCTCAACTCTGTGGAAATATATACCGGTTATCAATTAATAGAAACGTCCTATGGGCCAGTACCAGTGTGGTCTTATTTCCCTAGAAAGACGCGAAGAGATAAGACTAGAAAGGCATACTTATATCTTCATGGCGGTGGTTTTTTTGGAGGTTCTGTATTTGCAGTGGAAAATCAATGCAGACTAATTGCAGAACGAGCAAATTGTGTTGTTTTTAACATCGACTATGCCCTTGCTCCAGATCAGCCATATCCGGCAGCAGGTACGCAGATTTACGAAATACTAAAATATGTGTATGAGCATGCGCAGGAACTGGGAGTTGACAAGGACAAGATTGCAATCGGTGGAGACAGTGCTGGTGGTAACCTTTCTGCGGTATGTGCCCAGATGGATAGAGATTTTGGAACCAACTATTTAAAGCTTCAAACTTTGATATATCCTAAATTATTATTTACTAATTATAAATTGCCTGGTTATGCAAGAAATGAAGAAGCATTTACAATCATTGAGGAACAAAAGCAATATTTGCCCGGACTCATCTACCTCGGTTGTGACCAGGAAAACGCTAATTGTGAAAAGATGTATATTCAAGGGAAAGAAGATGTAACACACCCTTATATCAGTCCAGCCTTTGGCGAGAAATCAGGGATATGCAACACACTTCTTTTATTGGCAGAATATGATGGACTGCGTCTGGAAGGTGAATTCTATGCAGGGCTGTTACAGAAAGCAGGGGTTCAGGTGCGTATCGTTCAGTATAATGGTATGAGGCACGCTTACTATGATAAAATAGGAATCCTTCCTCAAACAGAAGATACGATCAATGAAATCGCGGAAGAAATCAAGAAGATGTAAATATGATACTCTATTCAAATAATTCTTAATAATTAACCTCCTTACTGTGAGTAATAAGTATCAGTAAGGAGGTTTCTATTTATCTGAATGCAACCGTGATAACTAGAGAAACGCTCATTTCGTGTTTCTTCCAGTTGTGCCGTAACTCCAAAGAACATTTATGTTTGATCCTGGCATACAAAATAAGTGTAATGTCTGTCAATCTGTGTGTGGAAGCTAGTATCCTCACTTTTATACATAAAGTATACCTGTAACAGTCTTTTGTGGTATACTTATTTTGCTGGTTTTACCATTCAGCAATGGAACCATCTTCATGGCGCCATACAGGGTTTTTCCAGCTATGTGGATTAGCTGCTTCTTCAAGAATTAATTCCTTATTAACTACAACACCAAGTCCGGGAAGCTTAGGCATATCTACATAACCATCTTTAAATGCAAAGTCTTCTTTATTATGGATATAATCCAACACACTTTTTCCAACATTGTAGTGAATTCCCATACTTTGCTCTTGTATCACAGCATTATGGCAGGTGGCATCTACTTGTAGGCAGGCTGCAAGTGCTATTGGTCCAAGTGGACAATGAGGAGCTAGAGCTACGTCATAGGCTTCAGCCATAGAAGCTATCTTTTTAACTTCTGTAATTCCGCCTGCATGGGATAAATCTGGCTGTATAATATCTACACCGCCGATTTGAAGAAGACGTTTGAAGTCATATTTTGAATAAAGACGTTCGCCAGTGGCAATTGGAATATTACATGCAGCTGCAATTTCAGGGAAGTATTCCATGTGCTCGCATAAAACTGGCTCTTCAATAAACATCGGGTCAAATTCTTCCAGCTTCTTTGCAAGGACTTTAGCCATTGGTTTATGAACACGACCATGAAAATCAATAGCAATACCAAAGTATTTACCGCAAGCTTCTCGAATTGCAGCGACACGCTCCAATACAGCATCCACCTTGTCATAGCTATCGATATACTGTAATTCGTCAGTAGCATTCATCTTAATTGCTGTGAAACCAGCATCCATTTTCTCTTTAGCAGCAGCTCCAACATTGCTTGGACGATCTCCGCCTATCCAGGAATAGACACGTATTTTAGTTCTACAAGCTCCGCCCATTAATTCATAAACTGGAGCATTCAGTGCTTTACCCTTGATATCCCATAAAGCTTGGTCAATACCAGCAATCGCACTCATTAAAATACCGCCGCCACGATAAAAGCCAGCACGGTAAAGTGTATTCCATATGTCCTCAATTTGAAGTGGATTAGCACCAATCAGATAGGAGGACATTTCTTGAACACAGGCTTGTACAGTTGCAGCATGTCCTTCTAATACAGGTTCGCCCCAACCGGTGATTCCTGCATCTGTTTGTATTTCAACAAAACACCATCTAGGTCTTACGAGATAAGTTTCAATTGCTGTAATTTTCATGAAGTAACCTCCTATAATTATCTGTCAACAGATTTCACTAGTTCAGAAATATATTGTGTTGCGGCATTCCAGTTATTTGCTTCGATATATTCTTTTGGTATTAGGTTGCTGCCAATACCAACGCCTATGAAGCCATTCTGAAAAAACTGGGAGATGTTTGATGCGGTAACTCCACCCACAGCCACATAATCTGTATCGTCAAAAGGCCCTTTGAGGCTTTGAATATAGTTTAGTGGAAGAGTTGCTGCGGGAAAAAGCTTAAAAATCTTATAGCCAAAGCTATAACAGATATCCACATCCGTGGGTGTCATAACTCCTGGCAGTATTGGTATGTTATTTTTCTTTGCAAATTCCAGAATGGAACTATTGGTGGAAGGTGTAAGTAAAAATTGAGCACCTGCCTCCATAGCTTCTTCTGCGCGCTCCAAAGTTGTAACAGTGCCTGCACCGATAAGGGCATCAGCTCCGAAGAGAGAACGAAGCTGTGTTATTTGCTTAATCGCATCGGTTGAATTGCTTGCAACTTCAAAAGCTCTGATACCACCGTCGAAAACGGCTTTTGCGTAGTTGGTGGTCTGCTCCAGGGGAAGCTGACGAATAATTGATATGATTGGATTTTCTTTAATTATGTGCTGCATGTATAAAACCTGCCTTCCTGTAATTAGCTGAGATTATGATTATTAGCAATATCCTGTAGTTTTGTTAAAACTGGATAACCATCGATATCACCGTAGGTTTCAGTAGCAAGTGCTCCAACAATTCCGCCATACAGACCACAAGTTTTAATGTCCTTGCCTTCTAA
>JAFACO010000014.1 GCA_023425485.1 Bacillota bacterium | reverse complement strand
GTATTCTACTCCTGTACTTTCCAGTAGAGTAATCTGCTCCCCCAGTTTTGTAAAATCAGCTGCTAAAATCGATGGAGCAAGCTTTATCATATTCATACCAACCTTTCATGTAACCGTAACAATTAGCTATAATATAAAGCAGCTAACTTCTTAGTTCGATTTAATCATAACAGTTAATCTAAATTAATTAGACATAGTGCAAATAAATTAAAATCCAGCTTAAATTAGAACCGTTTACTTAATATCTTTTCTGATCTTTTAATTCATCGTATAGGATAAGATAATTTTCATATCTAATTTTACTTATTTTCTGATCTTTTAAAGCATCCTTAACTCCACAGGATGGCTCGTTTCGATGACTGCAACCAATGAAACGACAATTCTCTTCAAATTCATGGAACTCAATAAAGTAACTCTTCAAATCATCCTTATCAATCTGATCAATATAAAGGGAACTAAATCCTGGGGTATCCATTACATAAGTGTCCCTTTCAATATGAATAAGCTCGGAATGTCTGGTGGTATGCTTTCCGCGCTTAATCTTCTCACTAATATCACCAGTTTCCATCTTTATCTGTGGTTGCAGCAAATTGATAAAAGTAGATTTACCAACTCCTGATGGCCCTGCAAGTACGGTTGTCTTCCCTTTTAAAAGGTCGGTGACTACATCCACACCTTCTAAATTACGCATACTTGTAAAGAGAACTTCATAGCCACATTTCTTATAGGCTTCTTTTAACAGACTCATTTCTTTTTCAGTAACAATGTCCATTTTGTTAAAGCATACAATTGTATTGAGACCTTGCTTTCCCATCATAATTAAAAAACGGTCCAAAAGATTTAAATTAGGATCAGGCTCTGCAGCTGCAAAGATAACCATTGCCTGGTCAATATTTGCAACTGCTGGCCTTATTAATTCATTTTTTCTAGGATATATTTCAACAATAGTGCCTTTGCCCTCTGGTTGGTCATCGGTATCTATCTCCACATTATCACCCACCAAGGGTTTAATATTCTGATTACGGAATATTCCCTTAGCCTTACATTCATAAGTCGTGTGATTAATTGGTGAATGCACATAATAAAATCCTGCGATACCTTTGATAATTTTACCTTTCAAATTAATCCTCCAAAGATGCAAAAGTTGCTTCCCAGGTCAATGGTTGTGTATCACCTGGCATAATAAATAAATCTCCGTTAACATACATTTTTACAGTGCCTGTTTCTCCACTGGGTGACTCGGGAGTAACGGTGAATGGAAACTCTTCAACAGACCTAGGTCCTTCGTATATGTTTTCAATCTCACCATTCTGCTCCATTTCTAACACGATATCTGCGGAGTCTCCAAGTCCCTCAATATAATCAAAGGGATTAACATCTATAGTTAATTGGCTACTATACACTACATCCTCTGGCTCCACTGTAGGTGTTACTGTAGGGGTAGCAGTTGCTTTACCTGTACTGATTGTAATATCAATTGTGGTATTCGTATCGACACTTTGGCCTTCTGATGTACTCTGGTAGCTTACCTGACCCTTTGCATATATGTCAGAGCTTGCATAATCGACTGTACCAAGTTTTAAGTTTAATGCTGTTAATGCACTAGATGCCTGTGATTCTGTTTTACCCAAAAGATTTGGTACATTTACCTTCTTAATCTCTGGACCAGTACTTACTATCACTTTAACAGTATCTCCTGCTTTCACCATAGTACCACGCTCTGGTACCGTACTAATAACCTTACCACTCTCAACCTCATCACTTGGAATCCATTCATGATCAAGTACTAAATCTTTTTCTTCTATTTTCTTATCTGCCTGCTCCTCAGTTAAGCCATAAACATCTGGAACTTCGATTGGCTGCTTACCTACACTAATCGTAAGAATTACTTTGCTGCCTTTTAATATCTCACTTTGTTCAGTAGGGTATTGCTTCATAACCTGGCCTGCTTCATATTCATCAGAATAATCGTCATTACCCCATTCTATTATCGCATCTGGGTCTTTGGCTTTTATTAAGGTGATAGCATCATCTTTTGTATAACCTGTCACCTTTGGCAATACATAACTTTCTCCAATAGGTACTCCTTGGGTAGGAGCAAGGGATGGTTCTGGTGAAGGAGTAAGGGTCAATTCTGTACTGATGTCGTCATTCGGTTTATCATTCTTACGATTGGAGGTTAAAAACCACGCAACTGCAGAAATAATAACAATCATTAATACCACTGCCGCAACAATTGATCCTATTACAAATACTTTTTCAACCTTAGAATCCACGGTATCCAATTCTTCATCGTCTTCCTCTGGAGCTGCAGCAGCAGCTAGATTCTTGGTCGATCTCATGTCATCGTCCAGGAAAGCTCCATTCTTAATTTTCCCAATTTCTTCTGAAATATTAATGGTTGGAGAATCCGTTGGTACGAAGGCTGGAATTTGTACGAAATCTCCATCCGGATTGGTAATCGCTCTTTTTAAATCAGAAATCAACTCAGAAGCTGTGTGATATCTTCTTTCCGGTCTCTTCTGCATACATTTTTGAACAATCTTATCAATACTAAAAGGAATCTCCGGATCTAATTCCCTAAGTGGCATAGCTTCTCCCTGAATATGAAGCAACGCTACGGAAACCGTATTGTCACCTGCAAAAGGAACTTTACCGGACAGCATTTCATAAAGAGTAACACCTAAAGAATAGATATCACTTTTCTCGTCACTGTATCCTCCTCTTGCTTGTTCCGGGGAAAGATAATGTACTGATCCCATCGCATTGGAGGTAATGGTATTGGAATTGGTTGCCTTAGCAATACCAAAATCGGTAACTTTCACCTTCCCATCTCTGGATATAATTATGTTCTGTGGTTTAATATCTCTGTGTATAATATGGTTGTCATGAGCTGCTTCCATACCTTGTGCAATTTGAATGGTAATTCCAACAGCTTCCTTAACTTCAAGTTTACCCTTTCGCTCAATAAATCGCTTGAGTGTAATACCTTCCACCAACTCCATGACAATAAAATGTAAGCCACTGTCATCACCGACATCATATACATTTACAATGTTCGGATGAGATAGACCTGCGGCCGACTGTGCTTCACCTCTGAATTTGTTCACAAAGCTCTTATCACTGGAGTATTCCGGTTTTAATACCTTTATCGCTACAAAACGATTTAATCTCTGGTCTCTGGCTTTATAAACATCTGCCATTCCACCTGATCCTACTTTATCAATCACTTCATAGCGTTCACTGATAAACATACCGGGTTTTAACATCTTAATCACCTCATTCTTCATTCTTTTCCCAAGCTTTATTACTACAGCTTGGCCGGATAGAAGAAATTCAAAAAAATGCGCATTGACTTCTTTTTGATTTCCTCATAAGTGAATTATGTACCATTGATAACCCACTTTGGAACTCCTGCATTTGAAGATACTTTCATTTGCAAGAATTATGAATTATTCATTGCCTCATATTTTAATTAATATAATAGCTATGTTATCCTTCCCGCCATTTTGATTTGCAAGTGAAACTAGGGTTTCCACGGCGGTTTGCAAATCTTGCGTTTCTTTAATTATCTGTTCAATCTTTTCATCTTCAAGCATATTGGTGAGCCCATCGGAACATATTAATATAAGATCATCCTCTTCTAGGCTCACTTCAAAGAAATCAGGTTCTACTTCTGAATTAGCACCTAATGCTCTCGTTACCACATTCTTATTTGGATGAACTCTGGCTTGTAATCGATCCAATTCACCGGACTTAACCATCGCCTCCACAAGGCTATGGTCCTCTGTTATTTGCTTCATCTCTTTGCCGATAACATATAGCCTGCTATCCCCAATATTAGCGACATATAACTCGTTCCCAATAATTGTCGCAGCAACAAAGGTTGTACCCATGCCTTCCAACTCGATCTGCTCCATCGCTTTATTGCGAAGAGCTTTATTTGTCTCTTGTATGGCGTCACCAATGGATGCTATCGGTAACTCCTTGTCACTTTGTTCAATTTTTTCTTTAAAAAATTCTACACAGAATCTTGAAGCATAATCACCCGCGTTATGTCCTCCCATCCCATCGGCTACAATAAATAAATTAGGTAGTTTACCAATGGCAGCTTCACTGCAAAAGACATAATCCTGGTTTATCCTCCGTCGCTCTCCAATATCAGTTATTGAAAATGCTTTCAAGTCTGCACCTCCTCGTTGTACAACCTTTCAGAGCCTTAAGCGTAACATTTCATTACATTTTATCAATATAACTCTTCCTTAGTTGCCCACAGGCAGCGTCAATATCCGCGCCCATTTCTCTTCTTATAGTAACATTTATTCTATTTTTTTCAAGTATATTTTTAAATTTTTGTATCTTTTTGTTCTCTGATTTCCTGTAATCACGCTCTTTTATAGGGTTTACAGGAATTAAATTAATATGACAATTTAAGCCCTTTACCAGCTTGGAAAGCTCTACTGCATGCTCTTCTTCATCATTTACACCATCTACAAGACTGTATTCAAAGGTCAATCTTCTTCCAGTTTTATCATAATAACTACGAAATGCATCCAGTACTTCCGACAATTCATATTTTACTGCCACAGGCATCATTGTCTTTCGTATTTCATTGTTGGGTGCATGCAGGGATAATGCAAGGGTAACCTGCAAGCCTTCATCACCAAATGCTCTAATTTTATCAGGTATACCACAAGTGGATACTGTTATATTTCTTGCACTAATGTTTAGTCCGCCAGCGTCGGTAATCATCTTCAAAAATTTAACTAATTGCTCATAATTATCCAGTGGTTCTCCTGTTCCCATAACCACGATATTGGATACCCGTTCTCCCGTTAATGCCTGAATTCGATAGATCTGATCCAGCATTTCCGAGGCAGTAAGGTCGCGTTCCTTACCTCCAATGGTGGAAGCACAGAATTTACAGCCCATGCGACACCCTACCTGCGAGGAGATACATACACTGTTTCCGTGATGATATTTCATAAGTACACTTTCAATAACTCTATCATCTCTTAGACGAAACAGATACTTTATCGTTCCATCTGAAGCCGAGTGTAAGGAATCCACTACAGAAAGTGCAGCAATCCAAAAATGCTCCTGCAATTTCTGTCTTAAGTCCTTTGAAAGATTCGTCATCTCTTCAAAACTGGTAACTAGTTTTATATGAAGCCATTCATATATTTGCTTGGCACGAAATACCGGAAGCCCCATCTCTTTTAGTTCACTGGTTAATTCCTCAATATTTAAGGATTTAATATCAATTTGTTCCATCATTTTTCCTATTCTAATTGTATAAAAATAACTAATTATTTGTATAAGTTTGTTTTTCCTTCTATTGAAGTTTCCTAGTACAACGCACTTTCGTTAAAAGTTAGTACAATGTTTTAGGTCTAAAACTTTACTTAAAATACTTCCGTAACATACGTACCTACTTTTTAGTATGCAAAAACTTCAAATTTTAGAACCAATCAAACTAACTCTGCTTTCTTCGGAATTTCGCGATAAAGAAGCCATCTGTAGAATGAACACCCTGCAATAGTTGCAGATAACCTTTTTCTGTGGTTTCACTCTTTAACTTGTCCGGTAAGTAAGCATCTAAATTCTCCAGAGCAAAATCAAAGTTATCCAAAAACCACTCCATATTATCTATATTCTCTCCGTGATTTATCGTACAAGTACTAAACATAATTACTCCGCCGTCTTTTACATAGCTTTGAATTACACTTAAGATCTTACGTTGTAATTCCACAAGCTCTTTTTGTTGGTTTGGTGAGAATTTATATTTTAGATCAGCCTTCTTTCCGAATACTCCCATTCCACTGCAAGGAAGATCAGCAATCACGACATCTGCTTTCCCAATCAGCTCCTCATCCAGTGCCGAAGCATCCCATACCTTTGTTTGGACATTGGCAAGCTCTAATCTCTTTAAGTTCTCATTAATTAAACCTACTTTATATTCAGTGAGATCCCTGGAAAATACTATATTAGCTGTTTGTGCAGCATGCATAGTTTTACCACCAGGTGCAGCACAGACATCCACTACCAGATGTTTTTTATCAATACCAGCTACTTCACAGACAAGCATAGAGCTTACATCCTGAACTGTAAAATAACCCTTTTGAAAGGCATCGAGTTTTTCTAAGCAATCATAATTCTTTAACTTAAAGGCATACGGTAAATAATCATTCTCTTTAACTGTGACTCCTTCTGCTAATAAGATTTCTTTTAATTCTTTAGGAGTAACCTTTTTCAGATTCGTGCGAATTGTAAGCTCTTTTTCCGTCAAGGAAGCTGCAAGAATTGTTTCTACCGTAGCAAAGTCATACTGTGTCAAAAGCTCGCTTACCAGCCATTGGGGATAAGAATAGCTAATTTCTAAATATTTCATCGGATCTAGCTGTTTGTTTGGAAATTTTATATTAGCTTCATTTCTTATGATGTTACGTAATATTCCATTTACAAAGCCAGAAAGCTTATCAAACCCTCTCTTCTTCGCTAGTTTAACTGCTTCATTACAGACTGCAGAACTTGGAACCTGATCCATATAGCGAAGCTGATACACGCTCATTCTTAATAGATTGCGAATCAAAGGTTTCATTTTTCGCACCGGTAAGGTGGAAAACTGCTCTATCATATAATCAAGTGTTAAATATACTTTAACTGTTCCAGTGAATACTCTGGAAAGAAAAGCACGCTCTTGTTTTTCCAGCATTTGATAGCGCTTTAGGGTTTGATTTTGAACTGTATGACTAAATTTGCCTCCTTCTAGAACTTCTAGAAGCATATCAAGTACTATCTCGCGTGAATTATAAGACTCAGTCACGTCTTCTTCCTCCAAATAGTAGGATTAACCTTAGTAATTGTAATATGGTTGCTGCCGCTGCTGCCACGTAGGTTAAAGCTGCTGCATCCAGTACCTTCTTTGACTGTTTTAACTCTTCCCCATATAATATCCCAGTCTCACCTAGAATAGCTATTGCTCTTCTGGACGCATTGAATTCTACTGGCAAGGTTATGATTTGGAAAAGAACAGCTGCTGCAAATAAAAGAATACCTATATTAATCAATAAGGAATTATAACTCAAAACTATACCCAGTATAATGATTGGCCAGGCAGCCATGGAACCAATATTGGCAACTGGTACCAGTGCACTTCTTAAGGCTAAAGGTGCATAGGAGTTCTGATGCTGCATTGCATGCCCACATTCATGTGCCGCAACACCAATTGCTGCTAAGGAATTCCGTCCGTAAACAGTATCGGATAAACGCAGCACTTTGGACCTCGGATCATAATGGTCACTAAGATTGCCGGATACATGTTCAATACGTACATCATAAATGCCGCAATGATGAAGGATACGTTCCGCAGCCATTGCCCCTGTAATAGAAGACCTGCTACTTACTTTTGAATATTTTGAAAAAGTTGATCTTACCTTAGCTGAAGCTAATAAGGTAATAACAATACCGATGATAACGAGGATATATGTTGGATCATTGAAGGCACCATAATAGCCATAACCCATAAAAATCATTCCTTCCTAAACGACCTAAGCTCTTAATATCTTAGGTGAACCTTTTAATTAATTTGCTGCAATTAATATTCTTACTTAGTTGAATCATACTTTGTGATTCGTACTTAAACTATTTTACTTTGCTGATTCTTAATTAGTTGATTCACAGGTAAATAATATAAATATTGATAATGCATACGGATGTCATTCCAGCATGAATTTTACCGGGGCATTTATTCGCCTAATTTCAAACCAGCTTTCAATTGGTAACCACGGAGGAAAGCCTCTGCTGTCATACGTTTTTTCCCTTCCAGCTGCAATTCCTTAATAACTAAAAGCCCTTCTCCAGCCCTTACCACAAACGCATCTTTTCTTATTTCAATAATTTCTCCAGGTTCCGATGTTTTATCCTTTAATTCTTCGTTATTCTCAAAAGACTCAACTTTTGCCAGCCATATTTTAAGAGTCTTGCCCTCTAACATTGTATATGCACTTGGCCAGGGATTAAGTCCACGTATCATACGCTCTATTTTTGACGCTGATTGTGTAAAATCTATTCTTCCCATTTGCTTATCAATGATTTTAACATAAGTCGCTTCTTCGTTATTTTGAGGAGTACGTACTGCACTTCCATCTTTAATCGATATTAGTGCCTTTACCAGGAGTTCAGCGCCTAGTTCAGCCATCTTATCAAATAGGCTTCCACCAGTTTCTTCCTCGTCTATGGCTAATTTGTCCTGAAGAATCATATCTCCGGTATCTATACCCACATCCATATACATTATTGTAATACCGGTCTCTTTCTCACCCTCCAATATAGAGTACTGAATAGGAGCTGCACCACGATATTTGGGCAATAGTGATCCATGCACATTGATGCAACCAAACTGTGGAATGTCCAGCAATGCCTTTGGTAAAATTTGCCCAAATGCAGCGACAATTATAACTTCCGGGGCCATCTCTTTTAATTTCTCAAGAAATTCAGGTTCCCTTACTTTTAATGGTTGATATACAGGCAGGTTATGAGAAAGTGCTAATTCCTTAACCGCGGAATAACTTACTTCTTTACCTCTACCTTTTTGTTTATCGGGTTGTGTTACCACCCCGATGATTTCATGTTCCTCTTTGATTAATCTATCTAAAATTGTAGCCGCAAAATCCGGCGTACCCATAAACAATATTCTCATGAGCAACCTTCCTTTCGTATATTATTCAATACTACAATTATTCCACTTCTTCCGTTATATAATTATTACGTAATTCTCCGATTGCAACTTCTGGGTACAAAATGCCATTTAGATGGTCAATCTCGTGGCACAAAGCTCTTGCTTTCAGTTCCACACCTTCCACAATAATCTCTTCAAATCTTTCATTTAAAGCCTTTACCTTAACATAGTTCGGTCTGCAAACGGTTCCAACCTTACCAGGAATACTTAAGCAACCTTCATCGCCAGTCTGCTCTCCTTCTGTTTCCAATATCTCCGGATTAATCAGGACAATTGGTTCATCACCTTCTTCAGATACATCAATTACAATGACACGCTTTAATATTCCAACCTGTGGTGCGGCTAGTCCTACTCCGCCAGCATCATACATAGTATCTATCATATCATTGATTAAAGTAATCAGCTTTCTGTCTACTTCTTTTACTTCCTTACTTACTTTTAAAAGTACGGAATCTCCGATCTCTCTAATATTTCTAATTGCCATAACAAACAATCCTCTCTAAACAAATTTAAAATTCAACAGTTAAAACCCTTATTTTTTAGCTTAAATTTAGATTTATATTATATATAAGCCATTCCTATTCAAAGGAATTATACTATCATACCATAACCTTCCTACCTTAATCAACTAATTCCTAATAGGAACTCATTGGGTTAAAGTCAAATTGCAAATTAGTACCAGTAAAATATTCGGAATAATTATAATATCCCTCAATATAATTTTTTACTTTAATTAAAGTAGTATATTCTGAATGCTTCAGATAGATTACATATCGGAAGATGTCATTTACTTTTGAAATAGCTGCCGGTGCTGGTCCAATAAGTTCCACCTCTTCCGCATTCTCAAAATACATCTTTATAGCCTCTGAAAGATGTTCGGAGGCTTTACATGCCTTTTCTTCATCCTTTGATGTTATAATAAGCAGTAATATATGGGAAGCAGGAGGGTATTTCATTAATCTACGGTATAACATCTCCTGTTCAAAAAAGGCTTTGTAATCACCCGTCGCTGCAGTGGTCAGGCTATAGTGCTCTGGATGATAGGTTTGAATGACAACTTCCCCAGGCAAGGTATCTCGTCCAGCTCGTCCTGCTGCCTGACAAAGTAATTGAAAGGTTCTTTCACTCGCTCTAAAATCTCCAGTATACAGAGATAAGTCAGCAGCAAGAATTCCCACAAGGGTAACCTTTGGAAAATCATGACCCTTTACAATCATCTGTGTCCCAACTAAGATATCCGCCTGATGTTTGGAAAATGCGGCTAAAACCTCTTCATGTCCACCTTTCTTCCTGGTGGTATCTGCATCCATTCTTAGTACGCGAGCTCCCTGAAATTCTTTTTTTAGAAGCTCCTCCACTTTTTGTGTTCCTGTACCAAAGGCTGCAATATATTTTGATTGGCAGACCGGACAACTCTTTGGCAGAGTTTCTTCATGTCCACAATAATGACATTGCAGTTTTCCGTCATTGTGAGCGGTTAACGAAACATCACAATGGGGACACTTAACCACATAGCCACAGCTT
>JAFACO010000012.1 GCA_023425485.1 Bacillota bacterium | reverse complement strand
ATCTAGAATAGAAGCAACGCAGCTAATTGAGCAAGCAAAATTAGAAGCGGAACAAATAAAACAGAAGGCCTATGCAGAAGCAGAGCGCAAAGGATATGAGGCTGGTAATTTAAAGGCACAAAATGAACTACAGCAAATGCAAGCACAGTATGCAGCAAAAGAAGAACAGCTGATGAAGGCATATACAGAAAAGGTAGAAGCATTGGAGCCTTTTATGGCTGATCTGATTGCAAGCTTAATTGAAAAGCTCACAGGAGTTATTGTGAAAGATAAAGAAGACATTATAATTTATCTTATTAATCGTGCAGTAAGGGATTTCGATAAACAGAAGGAATATGTGATAAAAGTTTCAAAAGAAGATTATGAATTCTTAAACGAACGAAAACATCTTCTTGTGGATGCAGTTGGTCGTGAAGTGGATATTAATCTTGTGGAGGATTATACACTGTCTAAAAATCAATGTTTCATTGAGACAGAGAGTAAAATTATTAACTGCAGTTTGGATTTGCAATTACAGAATCTAATAACGGATTTAAAGTTGATGAGTAGTGTTTAATGGCAAATAACTCCTTAAGTGCCGGACTTCAGTAATTAATCATATTATCCGATATAGTTAAGTAACAACCTATATTGTAGTAAAGGCAGGAAAGAATGATCGATATCAATTTCGACAAATACAGGCAACTACTTGATAAATCCTATGTACAGGAAATTGGTAAGGTTGTAAAAATGGTTGGTCTTACATTGGAAGCATCTGGTCCAAGTGCCAATCTAAATGATGTTTGTTATATCACAGGGTCCGATGGAGTGCAGAAGAAACTGGCTGAGGTAATCGGATTTCGTGAAAATAGAATACTTCTAATGCCTTATGATGATATGACAGGTGTTGGAATCGGTAGTCTAGTTGAGAATACCGGGATGTCCTTTAAAGTTCCGGTAGGAGAAGCATTACTGGGCAAAACGTTGGATGGAGTAGGTAATCCGTTGGATGGTACCGAACATTTCTGTAATATGTTTTATCCAGCAGATTCAGCAGCGCCAGATCCATTAAAACGTAAAATTATTGATGAAGTTTTGCCGCTTGGTGTAAAGGCGGTAGATGCTATGCTTACCGTTGGTAAAGGGCAGAGAATCGGTATTTTTGCAGGTAGTGGTGTTGGAAAGAGTACACTTTTAGGTATGTTTGCAAGAAATACGAAAGCTGATATTAATGTTATTGCATTAATTGGAGAGCGTGGTAGAGAGGTTCGGGAGTTTATTGAACGAGATCTTGGTGAAGAAGGTATGAAACGTTCCGTATTAGTGGTAGCGACCTCTGATAAACCGGCCTTAGTTCGTAAAAAGGCAGCCAAAACTGCAACTGCAATTGCTGAATATTTCAGAGATCAGGGGAAAGATGTCCTTTTAATGATGGACTCCCTCACTCGTTTTTCAATGGCACAGAGAGAAATTGGTTTGGCCAGCGGGGAACCACCGGTTTCCAGAGGCTATCCCCCAAGTGTTTATGCTGAGATGCCGAAGCTTTTAGAAAGAGCAGGTAATTCGGAACATGGTTCTATTACCGGACTTTATACGGTACTTGTCGATGGTGATGATTTTAATGAGCCGATTACTGATTCAGCTAGAAGTATTTTGGATGGGCATATTATGTTATCAAGAAAGTTGGGACATAAAAACCATTATCCTGCAATTGATATCCTCCAGAGTATCTCTAGATGCATGAGTTCAATCGTAACATCTGATCATAAATCAGTATCTGGTAAACTGAAGAATGTACTTGCAACTTATCAGGATGCAGAGGATTTAATCAATATCGGCGCTTACAAAAGCGGATCTAATGCCGATATTGACTATGCGATTTCTAAAATTAAGGAAGTTAATGCGTTCCTTCAACAGGACGTAAATCTAAAACTTGATTTTCCAGAAGAAATTAATATGCTTACGGAGATATTTAATAAATAATGAAAAAATTCAGATATTCAATGGAAAGTCTTCTCCAGATAAAAATGAAAATGGAGGAGCAAATGAGGATAGCATATTTGAATGCTAGAACTCGTCTCACACAAGAAGAAGAGAAGCTCAAGCAGCTTGAGATGAAAAAGTTGGCTTTAGAAGAGGAACTTCGATCTCTAAGGATGAATAGACTTGATTTACTCAAAATAAAGCAGTGTGAACATGCCATTGAAATTACAGTTATGAATATAAAGCAGCAGACAGTAGCAGTCAAGAATGCTGCGCACCGTTTGGAAGTAGCTAGAATTCGTCTTAATGATGCTATGGTAGAACGAAAAACACAGGAACGACTGAAAGAGAAAGCTTTTGATGAATATCTGCTGGAATTGGAAGCAGAGGATCGTAAGGAAATCGACGAACGAACCAGCTTCCAATTTAGTAATCCTACGCTTTCAGAGGAGGACAGCTAAATGGCTAAAAAGAATAAGGAAGCCAAAACTGAGAAAAAAGAGGGGAATAAGATTTTAACAATCCTTATTGCTCTTATGATAGTAGTTATCTGGCTCGCTATCTTTGGTTTTGCGATTAAGATGGATTTTGGAGGCTTTGGCTCAGGAGTTCTAAGACCAATTTTAAAGGATGTGCCAATTGTTAATAAAATTTTACCTGTCACAGAAGGACTTGCGCCAACGACCGAGGAAGAG
>JAFACO010000521.1 GCA_023425485.1 Bacillota bacterium | reverse complement strand
CTATTAAGTAGTCAGGTATTGTAATGATTGTATCCCTGCATAAATCTATCTATTTCAATATATAAAGAAAGCAGAAAAATGTCAATCTTTACTTGAGTACTCCAGAACTAATTATGTTCAGAGAGTTATGTGAATATCTATTAATTTGAAGAGCTAATTCTGATTATTTTAAATAAGTGACCAAATCACCAAGCGAATCTATCGCAGCAACATAATCATCTACTTCACCAAAACCATAACGGGCAAATATAAATGGAACACCAGCTTCCTTTGATGCCTTTGCATCTCCTAAGGTATCACCTACATACATAGGACTTTCAAGCCCATTTCGCTCAACAACCATACGGATATTATCTGCTTTAAGCTTACCGCTTCTGCCTGGATACTCAAAATCTAAAAAATACTTCTCCAAATGTGGGTATGCCTGAAAGAAGCATTGAATATATCCCTCTTGACAATTACTAACAATATATAATTTATATTTTGATGAAAGTTCCTTTAATGCCTCTTCAAGTCCTTCGTAGAGACGTGCTCCATGCTGCGCTAAATACTCACATTCAGAGTCACAACAATGCTGCATAACTTTTATCGCATGTGCCTCATCGACACTTTGAAATAACTTTACTGCGATAACATCTAAAGGTAGTCCAAATAGACTTTGTAAACGCTCTGCTGTTACTTCATCGGTTACTTCTGGATAATGTTCACTTAATATCTTATTAAATACGATTGCTACTTCTTTTGTCGAATCCCAAAGAGTCCCATCCATGTCGAAAATAATACTGTCTGCCATATCATCCGTTCCTTTTAGTTATTAAAGACTATAATGTCTTCAACTTATATAATGCCTTTTTCCTTCTTCAATGTCAATGGATTTCCACAATCCTCTATCCAAATCAATCATAAGAACTATGATACCAATGATAACAACAACTGATATTAATGAAAACGATATATTCGAATTAATTATCTCTCCTAAACCAGTTTTTAATAAGATGTTTTCAGCATAATTTAGTAAAATACAACTCAAATAATGGCCAATATTTAACCCAAGTGGAATCGAAATTATGAGCAAAAAAAGAAATTGAAGTATAATCAGCATGCGAATTTGTTGTTTTGAGGCTCCTATTGTAGTTATAATAATATAGTTTCTTAGACTTATTTTCATAATATTATAAAACTGATAGCCTATAAAAAGTATTATTGCAACGACAAATACAGCTCTAATACCATTTAGGATATAACGGTATTGCGGAAGATCATTTTTTGAATAAATAAGAAGTAGATTATCAATATATATGATAAAAATTGTTGTAGCTATATAAGATGAAATCAATGATAAAATAATTAATAAATATCTGATAAAATTTTTACGAAAAATCAGCTCATAAAATGCTTTATGTAAACTCATAACATCCTTTCCTTAACAGCCAAAAGTAAGAATGCCTGGAATTAATCCAGGCACCTTGCATTTGTGATTCTTTCGAACCTGCTAAAGTATTTATTCCCCAATAGATACTTTTAACGGAAAAACTTTAATATCCAATCTAGAAATTCTAAGCTATTTGTGGTCATCATACGTATTCCTCCTTAAAAAGAAACATTCTCATCGAATTATGAGATTTCTAAGTTGCATAATAAAAAACCTTGTTACAAGCTTTTTATAGCATAGTAACAAGGTCCTATCAATGCACCGGAACATGAACGTCGATTTTTCATGTATGAACGTCGATTTTTAAATTTTTACGGTAAATAATTTATTATTTTTATAAACATTATCTGTTTTCATATCTACATATTTTTCAAATTTCTTTTTAATCCGTCCGGAATATTCTTCATCTCTATTTCTAGTATCATTTTTTGATTAATAATTTTGTAATTTGCGCTACCTTGATACTTATCTACACTACGCATCATGTTCTTAACTCCATATCCATGTGCTTCTTTATTGCTCTTGGAAGTAGTGAAGTTCTTAACGTTTATTGAATCATTACCAATTGGATTCACAATATCAATATATAAATCCTCTTTAAAACTTCGTATTTGAATATCTACGAAATCCGTAATCTCCCTTGATCTATCCATGCGTTGGATTGCTTCAACCGCATTGGAAATAATATTAGCAAAGATAGCGCATAAGTCCATAGCCGATATGTGTAAAGGGTGTGGAAACCCTCCTTGTAAACGAAGAATAATATTATCATTTTTACACCGACTTTGAGCATCATTTAATATTGCATTCACGATATCATTCCCAGTATCAAATAGAGTTTCCGAATTATATGAGGTATCAATTAGCTCCTTTAAATACAATTCCATTTCTTCAGCCTTTTTAGATTGGCTAAGACCATAGATACAGGACAAATGATTTCTCATTTCATGTCGAATGCTACGCATTTCCTGTTGCTTCTCATTTACTAACGAATAATATTGTTGTTGAGATTCTATAATGTTTTGACTAACAATTGAAATAGTCCTATAATTATCTCTAGATTCTGTTACTACAATCATCATAATGCAGGCAATATTATAAGCAACAATTGCTATTATTGTAACTAATACAACCAATCTTTTTCCATTTAATGGCATGTTGTCATTGCTTTGCGCTACTAATGCTGCTAGGATCATTACCCCAGTTAAAGCACCTGCAAAAAGAAGCATAAAAATTCGTTTTGATATATGTATTGGTGTTTTACTATGAGGACGAAATTTTTTTATTATAACAATAATCAGTAATGTTATAATATTAAATGCACTGTAAATATAAATGCTTATAGATTCATTTAGGAATTCATGACCAGCTTGATCAGTAAATAACGAAGCCCCAAACATAAGGCAGGCATCTAAAAATACGATAAGACTATATGCCAATAGGGAATAAATTAGTTTTCTAATATATTTCCCTTCAAAATACAGTCCTGTAAAAATAATTACCATGATACTCCAAATATTCGCGGATATATCTGGAGTTTTCTCATAATAAAATGCAGATATAATAATAAAGATAGCTTGTGGTACTGTTACAAGTATATATTCTTTATAATTTCTGGTTAACTTAAAATTCATAATTCCCCAGAGCACCATCCACATTTTTAAGAAATCCATGAGATAAGCAAAAAAGCAATATAGAACATCCTTCATAAATTCTCTCCCTACCTTGCGTTCCTTCTTCTGTATTCTTTACAGGCTTTTTTTAATTTACCTACTTGTCTAATGGCTATTTCAACCTTTTCACCATTTTCTAATAACACTTCTTTGTTGATTTCTTCAATATATTCCATATTCACTATATAAGCTTTATGTACTCGAAAAAAATCACCTGTGTCCAATAGTTTCATCCAGTCATTCAAAGTCATATAACTTTCATAGGTAGTTTTCCTCGTACGAACCACGGTCAACCGATTAACATACTCGACGTAGATAATATCCCTTAGTTTAAGGTATCTCGTCTCTCCGTCCACACCAACAATCGCTTTTCTATTTTTTGTAATGTCACGAATTGCCTCTGCAAGGGTTTGTGTAAATTCCTCAGGCTTGGCAGGTTTTAATAGATATCTAAATGCCCTAACCTTATATCCTGCCTGCATATATCCCTTATACCCTGTTAAAAAAATTATGATTAAACTATCATCCGTTTTCCTTATTTGTTCAGCTGTACGTAACCCATTCATTCCTTTCATTTGTATATCTAGGAAAAGAATATCAATTGGTTTTTCATACGCCAGCAGTTCCTCTCCTGAAGAAAAGCATACAGTTTCAATTTCACATATATTAGATATACGATAATCTATACAAAGTTTAACAATCCCGTCCCGAATGACGGCTTCATCGTCACAAATTCCAATTACCAAAGCAATCAACACCCCTAATTACAAAGATTTACCATAAAATTATAATAGCAAGGTGCAGAGAATTCGTCAAGGATTTACATACAAACCGTTATTTTGTCAATAAAAATATAATAGTATTTTGTTCTTACTAATTGCATATAAATAATAACTTT
>JAFACO010000512.1 GCA_023425485.1 Bacillota bacterium | reverse complement strand
GGTGATGTCTTTGGACGTAATATCAAAGACACAACTTCGGAAATTGCAGAAGACCATCAGGCGATATTTGCGATAAATGGAGATTTCTATGGATTTCGAGATTATGGTTATGTACTTCGTAATGGTGTCCTATATCGTGATGTAGCAGGGGATGCAGAGGCTTTATTGATTGATAAAGATGGAGATTTTTCTATAGTGGAAGAATCTGATTTTAATTTAAGTAACATAGATTATTCCTCCTTATGGCAGATAATGTCCTTTGGACCAGCATTAATAAATGATGGGGAGGTTGTGGTAGACAGCAATTCAGAGGTAGCAAGATCAATGTCAAGTAATCCCAGGACCGCTATTGGAGAAATAGCACCATTACATTATATTATTGTAGTTTCAGATGGTCGAACAGATGAAAGTGCTGGGTTATCCTTACTTGAGTTAGCACAGGTGTTTTTGGACCAAGGGTGTGTCACCGCTTACAATTTAGATGGTGGAGGCTCTTCTACAATGTATTTTAATGGTGAGATTGTAAATGTACCTACAGATGGCAGAACCATGAAGGAAAGAGAGGTAAGTGATATTGTTTATATTGGATATTAAAGAGCATAAAAAAATATTGTTAACTTACCTTGGGATTGCAATAGGTTGTATTGTTGTAGATCGTATTTATTCCGTCTTTGGTCATGGCGTTTATTCAGCAGCAATGTCCCTAATGTTTCTTTATCCCTTGTTAGCTGGTGTAATATATTTTATTTTTTTCGTGTTACTGCTAAAAAAAGTTCACCTTTACTTTGGTTTTCGATTATTTAAGAACTTATATGCATCCATGGTTACATTACTGACGGTGCGAAGCTTCTTACAAGGAATCTTTGAAATAGCAGGTACAAATTCTCCATATTTAGTTTATTTTTATTATGTCTCAGCCCTAATGGCCGGAAGCTGTTTTATGCTTGTACTATGGTTTGTAAAGCAGAGCGTTATGAAGAAAATATAATAAAAGATATTTGTAAATTTATTACAGAGTAAAAAACTGTGTTGTAATATTCATTGGATTGGATATTTGCAACACAGTTTTTTATGACAAGTGTACGACTTATTATTTCAACTTGTTCGCAATCCAAACCGGCTAAAGAGTTAGTATTAATTCTATTTGTATAATAATGCGAAAAAATCCAAGAAAGTCATATTTTAGCCACAAAAAAGCCATAAAGTTCCTTTAGCATATGCAATGACAAGGGTTTCTACCAACGATTTGATAATAGAGTCAAGTTATGGAACTATTGACGGATACTCGTAAACGACAACATTGCAAATGGAGAGGATAACCTGATGAAAAAAATATTTGCCAAGTATGTACTATTAACTCTGTTTTTGCTATGCTTTTCTGGCTTGTACATCAGTACAGCAGAAGCGAGTGTAGTAACAACACCAACGCCAACCGTAACACCGACACCAACTATAACCCCTCCTGTGGTTGAAAAGTTTTCATATCAGATAGCAATTACAAAAATGCCTTCAAAAACAGTATATTCCAAGGGTGATAAGCTGAATTTTTCTGATATGGTGGTGGAAAGCTACTATACAGATGGAACCAGTGCAGTAATTACTGATTATAGTATTCAAAACTATTTTCCGGATCAGATTGGACCACAGACTGTATTTATTTCGTATCAAAACCAAATGGCAATACTACAGATTATGGTAGTGCCAGCCACCGTAAAAAATATTACAACGACCTATCATGATACGTTAACGCTGACATTGTCCTGGGATGCTATTCCAGGTGCACTGCGATATGAAATATATGAACAGGATGCGGCTACTGGTTTTTTTAATCTGGCATCAGTTAGTGACATAAATAGTATTACCTTAAGTGCTATGGCAGGAACAGTACATAAATATCAAATATGTGTGGTAGAAATGTCAGGAGGCTATGAATATCGTGGACCAATGTCAGACACCTACACAACGGCGACAAATCCCGAGGCTGTTACGGGTCTGGTTGTAACCGGAACTTCAACCAACTCCATTTCCTTAAGCTGGAATGCGGTTGCAAATGCAACTGGATATCAGATTTACCGCAGCAATGCTTCAGAAAATAAATATACATTAATTGGAACATCTGCAACCACGTCCTTTGTGAGTGATAAGTTATCTTCTGGTAAAAGTTATAATTATAAGGTATGCGCTTTTTCTATTAACGAAAGTTACACCGGCGGTTATTCCAATGTAGTGGATACCAGCACCAATCCTGCGAAAGTATCCTTAAGGTTTAAGACAGGTGAACAGAAGATTCGATTGACTTGGACAGGTGTGACTGGTGCAACTGCTTATGATGTTTATTTTGGGGATGCAGTGAAGGGTTATACACTGATTACAACTCAAAAAGGTGGCAGCAGCTCCTATACATATCTCGTGGAGGGACTTACATTAGGTAATACCTATTCTTTTTATGCGGTTGCAAGACGTGACTACAATGGTATTTCCTACAATAGTGTTACGTATGATATTCAGACAACTCTAATCTCACTGCTAGAACCTACCAGTGTAATAGGTAAGTTGTTTCCCTTAAAGAAGGATTTCTTAAATTCAGTTGCTTATCAGACCATTCCGTTTTTTAAGAAATATATTAATTATTCAAATAGCTATGCAATACCTGGATTAGTAACCACCAATGTCGGGGGTTTTTCCAGTACGACCATGTGTCCACAGGGATTGACCTTTGCTGAAAATTATGTATTAATGTCTGCCTATGATTTAACGGGTGTAGAGAATTCAGTTATCTATGTGATGGATAAGAATACAAAAGCATTATTGTCAACGTTAGTTTTACCCTCTAAACCTCATTTAGGCGGGCTTGCTTATGATGGTGTTAATCTTTGGTTAACGACGGGCTCCAAATTATCCGCAATTCCTTATACGGATATTGTTGCAGCGGCTACTAATAAAGCATCTTATACCTATGTAAATTATAGAACAACGGTCTCCTTAGGGATAACGGCATCCTTTGCAACCTTTTACAAGGATAAATTATGGGTTGGGACTTATGATGAATTAAAATCAACGAATCTATACAGTTATACCATTCAAAATAAGGATACCCTACCGACCCTTACAAGAGTAAACACAATGGTTATGCCTACCAGAGTGCAAGGAATTGCTTTCTCACAAAAGGGAACCATGTTTGTTTCAAGATCCTGCCAGCTTTACAAAGGTCTCCGTGGATATATGCGACAAATCGATGTATATAAGCCTGCTTATAGCAAGACAGTTAAAGGTGTGATACCCTTGGGAGAGCCAATTAATATTGTAAGTATGCCTTCCATGAACGAGGGTATTGCAATTGATGGAGATTATCTCTATGTTACCTTTGAGTCAGCTGCTTTTGATAAAGCAAGTTATAAAATGGATATGATTACTGCTTTCAGAGCAACTAATGTTGCACTTAAGAATGTAACGGAGGAAGAAGTAATTACAAATTTGAAAAAGTGATTTTGAATCAAATATCATAGAATACAACAAAAGCATTATCATTTATCCCATTATAAGTGATGATGCTTTTTTGTATACTAAGGGTATAAGGCTCTGTGTACTTTGTAAAATATGAATTAAAAAAGTGAAAAAGAGCATTAAATTTAACGCTTCTATTATAAAGTCACAGGTAATTAGAAAGGCATGGTAATTATGCAAGATAATAAAAGAATAGATATGGTACCCTACCATTACCGGCATGCTTCCGTTCCTGGCGGAGGATTTGTAACGGGATTTTGCTTTCATCCAAAGCAGGCAGATATTTTATATGCAAGAACTGATATCGGTGGTGTTTATCGGTATGATTTTAAACAGCAGGAGTGGATTTCACTCATGGATCATGTTACTGCACTTGAAAAATGGGAGAGTTATCCCCTTTCCATTGCTCTTGATCCTGCTAACCCCTCCTGGTTATATGTTGTAGCAGGGAATTTTAAAGAAAACTACCTCTGCAGATCAAAAGATAATGGAGATCATTTTGAATATTTCCCGTTACCCGCTTCCGTCCATGGAAATGCCCCTGGACGCGGAACGGGGGAACGGCTTCAAGTTGATCCACATAATTCAGGTATTCTCTATTTTGGTTCACAAAGTGAAGGACTATTAATTTCTGAAGATTACGGTGAACATTTTCAAGCTCTTTCGGTAAATACTAAGGAGGGCAATACAGAGAAAAATCTGGCTTTTGTTTGGGTAGATCCAAGATCTTTTAAAGATGATCGGTGCCAGACAATCATAGTTGCAGCCTCTGGAAAAGAAAATTCACCCGGAGGCAATTATCGAGGTTCCAGCCTTTATTTTTCTAAAGATGCCGGAACAACCTTTCACATTATGCCGGGACAACCTAGTGCTGGGGATTTTGGAGCTTATCCAGGATATGTAGGTCAAAGAATTACACGCTCCGGTGATTATGTATTTATTACAATGGCAGCTACAGAAAGAGAAGGACACGGTTGGAGCAGCTACGCTTGTGATTCTGGTGGACGCGAGAAGGGCTGTATTATTCGATATGAACTAACGGAACGAGGAGAGTTACTGGGATATGAACTTGTAACACCGGATTTATCCTTTATACAACCTATGGAGGGAGATGTTTGTAACTTTGCTGGTTTTGGAGGGATTGATGCAGATACCGCTAACTCTGGGTATTTGATTTGCTCCACCCAGTGTTGTGAAAAAGGAGATGCGATTCTATTCACAGAGGATTATGGAGTACATTGGAAACCTATTTTATACCGTTTAAGTATAGGGGAAATTGACTTCGGGCAAGTGCCTTATATGAAACCAGAGTATAACAATAACGATAGCTTGATCCATTGGATGTCAGATATTAAAATTAATCCTTTTTGTTCTGAGCAAGTATTCTTTAATACGGGTACAGGAATTTTTACAACCTGCGATTTATTAAATGGTAAAAGTGATAGACCTGTTCACTGGGCACCAAGCTGCAAAGGGTTAGAGGAAACCGTACATTTAAATGTATACAGTCCTCCAAAGGGTGATGTTAAGCTAATTGATATTATTGGTGACTTGGGAGCATTTGCATTTACCGATTTAACCAAACCTGCGGAAAATTCTTTTGCTGACGAAAACCATCATCGATATATTCCCTGTCTTTGTGCAGATTATCCTGATGCGGAACCAAGATTTGTTGCTGTTTGTGCCAGAGGCAATTGGATTGGTAAAACAACTGGAGGTTTGATTTGGTCCGAAGACCAATGCAAGACTTTTCGTAGACTTTCAGATCCTTATGGAATTAGTGAGCGTATTGATAAGCTGATTGATGAAATCAGGAAGCCCAATACCAATTCTGGTTGGACCGCAATTTCATCTGATGGCAGGACACTCGTATGGTGTGTAGGGGAAAGATTCTCCTTACCTATGGAGGCAGTGGTTTTCACAGAGGATTTGGGTAAAACCTGGCAGCAGTCGCGTATTTATGATCTTCAAGGAAAGGCACTAGCGGAAGAAAATTATACGCTAAAAGTATTTTCTGATCGTGTTGATCCAGAGGTACTCTATGGATTTGGTGAGGAATCCCGTATATATGTCAGCACAGACAGGGCTAGAAGCTTTTATCAGGTCAAAGTACCAGATAATTTTCCTAAGCTTGAATTAGCAGGTATTGATGGGAAAATGTCTGTTGAAATACGAATGGAAGCAGGAAAGACGGGTGTAGCGTGGATTTCGTTAGGTGAAGGTGGACTATGGAAACTTATCTTTGATAAGAGAAAGCGAACAGCTGAATTCCTTCGTATTAGTAAGGAGAAGGATGTTATTTTCCGTCAAGGCATGGGAAAGGCAGCTCCGGAGAGTTTATATAACACACTTTATGTAAATGGAATAATTGATGGTATATATGGATTTTATAGGTCTATAAATGAAGGAGAAACCTGGCAGAGAATAAATACCAACAAGCAGATGTATGGTGATATCAGAAGTATTGCAGGTGATCCACGTTGCTTTGGACGTTTTTATCTCGCCACTGGCTCAAGAGGAGTACTTTGGGGTGAACCAACAGAAAGCGCAAATTGACAATGTGCTGATTTGTAGGACTAACACTAAGCTAAAAATATAAAAAAGCTTAACTAGAAAGGAAGAGGTATATATGAGATATGAGATAAACGGGAATAGACTGATTTGTTATCAAGGAGAGGCTGTTCTTTGGATTGAACCTTGGGGTGAAAATTCTCTTCGAGTTCGAATGACAAAAGAAGCGTACATGGATCAGAAGGATTGGGCATTAACAGAGCAGATAATTTCTAGTAATGCAGAGATAGCAATTGAAGAAGTTGAGGTATTGGAGCCCTGGTATCGGACAAATCCAGAGGGGCATGTTCAAAAGGCGACGGTTGCGAGCATTCGTAATGGTAAGATTACGGCTAAATTCAATATAGAAGGTTGGCTTTCCTTTGAGAATGAGCAAGGAGAGGTGCTTACACAGGAATATTGGCGTAACCGTGCAAGAATTGATCGATATGCGGTACCACTTGGTGTCAGTGCCAGAGAATTGAAGCCTATTACAGGTACCTCGGATTATCGACTGACCGCGAGATTTGAGGCGTTTGAGGGTGAGAAGATTTTTGGTATGGGTCAATATCAAGAGGGTAATCTTGATAAAAAAGGAGCAATACTTGAACTTGCCCAGAGAAATTCGCAGGCAAGTATCCCTTTTATGGTATCCAGCCGTGGCTATGGATATTTGTGGAATAATCCTGCAATTGGAACAGCAAGCTTTGGAACAAATAAGACAGAGTGGGTTGCTGAAAATACCAAGAAGATGGACTACTGGATAACCGCAGGGTCGACTCCGGCAGAGATTGTGGCACAATATGCAGAGGTTACGGGTAAAGCACCGATGATGCCGGAATATGGACTTGGTTTTTGGCAGTGCAAACTCCGTTATCGCAATCAGGAGGAGCTGCTTGCGGTTGCAAGAGAGCATAAACGACGTGGTCTTCCCATGGATGTTATTGTAATCGATTTCTTCCACTGGACAAAGCAGGGAGATTTTAAATTTGACCCAATTGATTGGCCGGACCCGGAGGGAATGGTTGAGGAGTTAAAGAGTTTGGGAATTGAACTAATGGTCTCCGTATGGCCAACCATTGATACAGCATCTGAAAATCGTGAGAAGATGGCAGCCGAAGGAATGCTGGTTAAGTTTGACCGAGGACTTGGTATCAATATGAACTGGATGGGAGAGACCGCCTTCTTTGATGCGACACACCCGGAAGCCAGAAAGTATGTCTGGGAACGTTGCAAAGAGAATTATTTTAATAAGGGTATCCGTATCTTCTGGCTTGACGAGGCAGAACCTGAATATGGTCCATATGATTTTGATATTTACCGCTATTACCTGGGACCGGCATTATCCTGCAGCAATATCTATCCTGCTCTTTATTCCAAAGCTTATTACGACGGAATGAAGGAAGAAGGAATGGAGCAAATTGTTAATCTGGTTCGTTGTGCCTGGGCGGGCAGCCAACGCTATGGAGCTCTGGTATGGTCAGGAG
>JAFACO010000339.1 GCA_023425485.1 Bacillota bacterium | reverse complement strand
AAGAGGAAATTAAGACAGCATCAACAGCTGATAAGATTTTCTTAAAGGCAAAAATCACAATACTTGACGCTATTGAAGATATTAATCTTAACATTGCAATTTAAGGAGGATAAACAATATGTTAGCAAATAAAATTATGAGTGGTACCTGGGGCGAAGTATGGCTGAATGGAGATTATGTTTCAGAATGCTATGGCTTACAGGCAAAGATGTCAATGACAAAGGAAGATGTTAATCTATGTGGTAAGATGGCAGTAGATAAAAAAGTTACAGGTATCTCTTATACCGGATCTTTAAAAATTCACAAGGTAAGTAGCCGTATGGCAGCAGCCATTGGCGACAAGATTAAGAGAGGTAAAGATCCACGCTTTACGATTATTTCAAAGTTGGCAGATCCCGACGCAATTGGTTCCGAGCGCGTGGTAATTCGAAATGTATCTTTTGATGATCTTACTCTGGCTGACTGGGAAGTTGCAAAAAAAGGCAGTGTTGAAGCTCCCTTCACCTTTACGGATTATGAATTCCTAGATAAAGCGGGGGTATAAAGAATGGATGCGTTAAGTTTACTGTTACGTGCAGAAATACCGAATTTACCTGAAAAGGAATATAAATTAAAAAGGCTCTCCGCTCTCTGCGGAGGGCCTGTTATTTTTAAGCTAAAGGCACTACCTTATAACCGTGCGATTGATTTAACAAAGAATCAACCGGAGGATTTAAGTGTTCATATTGTTTTAGCTGGAACAGTGGAGCCAAATCTGAAAGACTCAGAGCTTATGGCTAAATACACTGCCATTACACCTGCGGAGCTTGTTAAAAAGATGTTGCTGCCAGGTGAAATTGAGGATCTGTCCAGAGCGATAGAGAAATTAAGCGGTTACCGAGAAGTTACAGTTGAAGAAATTAAAAAAAAATAAATAATGATGCAGAAATTCAAATGTTATTTTATTTGTTTACGAAGCATCACATATTGCCTGGGAATTATTATAATCTTTCAGAAGGTGAAAAGGTTATTATAAGGGCTTTTTTTGAAAAGGAAATGGAGTTAAAACAATTATAAAGCCTAACCAGGCAATTCATAAAGGAGGTTCGATTTGGCACGCGATATAAGTATTGCCATAAATGTAAAGGACAATTTCTCCCAGACTATTACATCCATGAGAAATGCAAATCAGAACTTTATTAAAGATTTGTCGGAACTTCAAACCAAAATAGATGGAATAAGCAAGATTAAGACTACAATAAAGGTCGACACGAAAAAGGCCAAAGAAGATATAAAAGATGTAGGAGAGGAATTTCTTAAAACAAATAAGGCATTTGAGAAATTCAATCAAGGACTTGATAATATAAGGTTTGATAATATCAACCAAGGGACATCAACACTGATTGGTAATTTAAAAGAGGCTAAAGCAGGGATTGAAACTCTCTCACAAGCTAACAGTAAAGCTGATAATAGTGCAGGAAAAACAAAACTGAGTGGAAAAGACGTACTAAGTAAAGTTGGTGCATCAGCGGCAAAAGATATGGTAAGTGATGTTGTAGGTGAAGTAGCAACTACTTATATAGGTAGCAAGTATGGAAGTGATGCAGCTACAGTGGCTAGTAGTACATTGTCTACAGCGGCGATGGGTGCGGCAATTGGAACGTCTATTGCACCAGGAATTGGAACGGCAATTGGAGCACTGGGAGGAGCGGTTTTAGGCTTTATTCAGGGGCAAAACAAAGTTTTTGAAAAAAAGGATGATGCCTTTAAAAGCTATTATAAAGATTTGTATGACAATATATTAAACGATCAGGCAAATACCCTTCAAAATGGATCTGCAGTTGCGGCAAGTAGGGAATTAGATATTGTATCATTCTCAAGATTGTTAGGTGGACAAGGTACGGCTGATGGATTCCTATCCTCTTTATCTGATTTTGCAATAGCAACTACGTACTCCTATGATGAACTAACGGATATTAGTAAAGAGTTAATATCCAATGGCTATAAGCAAGAAGAAGTGATTTCTTTACTACAAAATGTTGGTGACGCTGGTACAGCTCTAGGCTTAGGATCGGATCAAGTTAAAACGGTTGCCACTGCTATCGGTCGTATGAAAACAAGTGAAGCTGTTACACTAGATAATCTAAATCCACTTCTACAACAAAACATTGATGTTTGGTCTATTCTTGTTGAAGAGGGTGTTGGTAAAACTAAGGATGATGTTCTAGATATGGTTAATAAGGGGCTATTACCCGGTGCCAAAGCAGCTGAAAAAATATCTAATTATCTGGGTAAAGAGTATTCAGGTAGCATGGAACAGCAAGCACAGACATTTTCAGAGGTTTCAAAATCGTTGCAAGAAGCCCAGGCAGCTATGGATAGTGCTATGGGAGAAGGATATAATGCCGTCAGAAGTGCCGGAATGCAAGAGCAGGTTGATTGGCTAAGTGGAGATAGCGGTGAAGAGATGAAAGATGCCTATGATAAAATAGGACAATGGAAAGCTTCACTTGAAAACAAGAAAGAACAAACAGTGAGAGATGCAGTTGCCTCTGTTATGGATGGTAAGCTTGCAGATAGCTATCAAGAATCTAAACAAGAACAAAAAGATGCGCTAGAAGGCCTTATTACAGAATATAAACTTGCTCAATCAGACTATTATGATGCTTCAAAACTAGGGGATGAAAATGCTAAACAGCAAGCCTCTGCCGATATGGGAAGAATACTCGCGGAAGCGCAGGCGATAGGAACTAATGAGTATAATGGAAGCGATGAGGCACAACTTGCATTAGAGTCAAATTTGCAATTAGCAGAAAATATCAAAAACGATACAGGTTTACAAGATGCTTATTGGGATGCTGGTCAGATAATGGGACAGCAGTTTGCATTAGGCTTAGCTTCAGTTGAACCAAAGGCAACAGTTGATACCTCGAGCGGTGATATAAATTGGACATATACTATGGCAGATTATGATACAGCGATGGAACTACAAAGGCAAAAGAATAAAGAAGGGAAGCATAATGCCTACGGCCTAAGCTACGTTCCCTACAACAACTACCCTGCGATGCTTCACGAAGGTGAAAGAGTACTTACCGCCAGTGAAAATCGCAATTATGGATCTGGGACCCCTGTAAATATTACTGGTAATACCTTTGTAGTTAGACAAGAAAGCGATATTAAAAGTGTCGCAAAAGAAATAGCAAACTTAATAAATCGAGCCTATGTACTGGCAACCTAAGTAGGAGGTGTTAAGAATGAGAAAATTCATATTTATGGATACAGAAAAAATAAAAGAAACAATACTTCCGGTAACACCTCCGAGCTTTGAAATGACGCATGGTATTAACATTGAAACAATTAAAATACATAAGCTTGGTGATGTAACACTTCCGGGATATAGTACCCTTCCGACAATTAAAATTGACTGTATGCTGCCCTCGAAAGACTATACCTTTAATCAACCTGGGGCTAGGCTAGATCCATACTGGTATCTGAATAAATTTATTTATTGGTGCGATAACCATACTATTTTGAGGTTTATTGTATCTGGCACGTCAGTAAATGAGCAGATATTAATATCAGATATCACATATGGGGAAAAAGACGGAACAAATGATGTGTATGTATCCATTAATGCAAGAGGGTACAGAAGCCTTTTCAGCAACGAAACTGATAAGACGGGAAATGCAATCAGAGGTGCAGAGAAGCAAACGGGAAGTGTAGTCTATGTAATAAAAAGCGGAGATACCTTAAGTGCAATATGCCGTAAATATTATGGGCAGGCATCCTTATATAATAAACTTGCAGCCTATAATGGTATAAAAAATCCGAACTTAATCTATGCCGGACATACCCTTAAGATTCCTGAAAAAAGCATGTTATAAGGAGGCACGGGGATTTGATTAAGCTATTACTTACAAACAGCAAGGGAACCTTCGATATTTCACAGATGGTTCAAACAGTAAACTGGTCAGGGGATGACCAACAGTGCTCCAGAACCTTAGAAATTGAATTAATATCCTCCTATACCGATAAAAACCTTCCGACTGTAATATGTGAGCTTGGAAATGAAGTAGTATTTAAGCAAGATAATCGTATTCTATTCAGTGGGTTTATCTTTGAACGTCAAAAAGATACGGAAAGCAGCATTATCAATATAACCTGTTATGACAGAGGCATTTATTTGAAACGAAATGAATCTACTTATAAGTTCACCAACATAACTCCGGAAGCAATTGCCAAAAGAATATGTACTGACTTTGACATATCAGTAGGTTCCCTCGCAGCTACGAATGTACCAATAGAGCGTAATTTTATAGGAACAAGTTTGTTTAGTATAATACAGACCGCGTATTTTTTGGCTTCGGAAGAGTCGGGTAAAAAGTACATGATACGCTTTAATGGAACGAAACTTGAGGTTATAGAAAGAAAAGTAACAGACGAAACCATGATAATAGCAGGAGGCATTAATCTGATGTCTGCTTCCACTTCGGAGAGTATAACTAATATGGTCAATCAGGTTGCAATATATAATTCTGATGATAAATTAGTTCGGACAGAAAAGGATGCAGAGGCAATTAAATCCTATGGATTAATGCAAAGCTATTTAATGCAGCCAGATGACGAAGATGTAACACAGCAGGCAAAGCAGCTTTTAACGGATAATGGAATTAGTCAAAAGATAACGATAAACAATCTTGGTAACATAGCAAATATAGCAGGTGCGGCGGTAGTAATACATGAACCCTACACTGGATTATTTGGTTTGTTTTTTATAGAGAGTGATATTCATACCTGGAAGAATGGTCAGTATTACAATAAGTTAACCGTAAGTTATGAAAAAATAATGGAAAAGCAAGAGGCAGTTAAGTTACCGAACAAAGATGGTAAGTTGACTAAGAAGCCATTACATAGATCAACAGCAAAAGGTATGGAGGTGTAAGGCATGGATAACAACCCATTTTCATCAGTTGTAAAAACAATTCGGGAAGATAATCGGACTCAAAAAAAAGTACATTTTCGTATGGGAACGGTATTATCTGTTACACCGTTAAAAATAGAGGTAGCAGGTACAGAACAGGACGATAAAGCGCTTCTTAAGAATGATTTAATAACCAGTTTTGCACCAGGTGATCGCTTATTGCTTGTTCCAATTGAAGAAGAACAGAGATATATAATCATTTGCAAGGTGGTGAAGCCATGAACATATTTCCAATGATACAGCCCCAGGTTATGGAGACGATTACAGAACTTAAGCTATATAAAGAAGTTAAATGGGACTTTGAGAATAATTTACCTGTCTTTAGAAATGGATCACCGGTTATTGTTAGCGGAAAAGAAGCAGTTTTAATCTGGGCAAGAAAAGCATTGCAAACTCCACGGTTTCGATATGAGATATACACCTGGGATTATGGGTGCGAGGTAGAGTCATTGATCGGGCACCCATACACAGAGGAATTGAAGCAATCAGAAGCGGCTAGATATGTTAAGGAATGTTTATTAATAAATCCTTATATTATGGGAGTTCACAATATTACAACACAGTTAACGGAAGAGACGCTAAATATTAGCTGTACTATAGAAACATTGTATGGGGAGGTGAATATTGATGTATGAGAATATGGAAGTAGAGGATATAAAAAGTAATATTGTAGGTAAAATCACAACCGATATCGATGTCAGGGAAGGTAGCTTTACCAATGATATGATAAGTGCAGTTGCTTATGAAATTTGGAAAACCTATCAAGCCCTTGATGGAATCATTCCTATTGCTTATATAAATGAAGCGTCAGGTGAATACATAGACAAGCGTTGTGCGGAATACGGAATTACTCGAAAGTCAGGTACCAAAGCAGTGGCGACACTACATTTTACTGGTGGAAATGGAAT
>JAFACO010000327.1 GCA_023425485.1 Bacillota bacterium | reverse complement strand
CTTGCATAGTCATACTCAGTCTTTTTCAGTTCCCACATATCAAAAGCTTCGGATACAATCAGGATACCCAGTTCATCTGCCAGTTCCATCATTTCTACCGCCGGCATATTATGAGAGGTCCGAATGGCATTAACGCCCATGTCCTTTAACATCACTAACTGGCGGCGTAGTGCGGTTTTATTTACTGCTGCACCTAAGGAACCCAAATCGTGATGCAGGTTTGCCCCGTGCAGCTTTACATGCTTATCATTTAAGAAAAAGCCTTGTTTCGAATCAAAGCTTGTGGTTCGAAAACCAAAGTTCTGGACTTCCTCATCCACAATTTTATTATCGATAAGAACCTGTGTCTTCAACGTATATAAATATGGTGTTTCAATACTCCAAAGCACTGGCTCCTTCACAGATATCCTCTGCAGTTCTGCATCAACTTGTCCATCAATTGCTTGCTCTTTCCAGGAACTTGCAACCTCATTCCCCTGCTGGTCCAAGATGCTATGTTTAATTACTGCCTCCACTTTCACAGGACTGATAAGTTCTGTCTCAAGTTCCACACTCCAGTTGTTATCTTCTTTTTTTGTAACCAGATAAATCCCATCGGTAACGATATGTGTGGAGGCCGAGGTTTTTAACCATACATTACGATAGATTCCTGCCCCGGAATACCATCTGGAATTTGGAGCTTCATATACTACCTTAACCCTAACCACATTGCAGCCAGGTTTTACAAGCCTGGTAATATCAAATTCGAAAGAGGAATATCCATATTTCCATTCTCCTGCAAATTCATCATTTACAAAGACTGTGGAATTCATGTAAACACCTTCAAAACACAGGCTTATTACCTGATCTCCTTGGTCTTCTAAATAAAACTCTTTTTGATACCAGCCTTCGCTAGTTTCATACAAATCCTTTGCATTATATATCAACCAGTCATGAGGGATATCTATCTTTTCCCATGGATATTGACTCTTCATTTCTGAAAGATACTCCGTACCTACCTTCTGTTTTGTAAACAACCACCCATCATTAAATAATACTTTCTTAGACAATATCTTTCCTCCTATCACTTACGAAAAACTAATATATTTATACTTAGTACTTCCTAGCTTATTATTTTTAGTTTCGTTACAGTTCAGCCTCAACTCTAAGCATACATTTCATAGATTTGGCTAGGTTGAACTATTTGGTTAAATGTACTTAAACTTTTTCGATTGTATTATAGCATAAGCATATTCTCTAAAAATACTTTTAAAATTGTAGGTGTTTCGTGTGGTTTTTGGAGTTTCTGATTAATATTCTATCTCTTGTAAAAAAAGTCCCTGTGCATTTGCTGGTGCACTTCCTGCAATCTCTAAAGCTGGATCTAATATTTTATCTATGTCGGATTTTTCACGTTCCCCCAGTCCAATATCTAGAAGGGTGCTGGCAAGCATCCTAGCCATATTGTGCAGGAAGTCATTCCCCTTTATCGTTATCTGAATTTCCTTTGAATCCTGATAGATATCAATGCTATGAAGTTCCTTTACTGTGGATTTATTCTTCTTTACAGAAGAAAAATCTTTAAAATCATGCTTTCCGATTAGGAGCTCTGCTGCTTCCTTCATTCGTTCAACATTTGGCTTATGGAAGCAATAGTACGTATATTTACGGTCAAAAACGCTTGGCACATCCCCAATTGCAATACGATATAAGTAGGTTTTTGTCTTCGTATTTAAACTAGCATGAAAACGCTCCGGCATTTCCTCAACCTCAACAACAGCAATGTCCATTGGGAGGTAACGATTAAAGTAATTTTTAATCTCATAGAGTTTTAAATCTGATTTTGTTTTAAAGTTAGCAATCTGCGCATAAGCATGTACTCCCACCTCAGTACGGCATCCACAGTTTAATTCAACTTCTTCTCCAGTCATCTTGCGAATTACTTCTAAAATTTTATTTTCAATTGTATTATCTGACTCTGTCTTCCCCAGTCTCTGCCAGCCATTATAGCGACTTCCATCGTATTCCATCGTTAATTTAATATTTCTCATAATATTCTCCTTTATTTGTAATCACTTAGAGCCAAGTGAGAATAATTTACAATTAGCCGTGAAAGCTTGCTTTCTAAGGTTAATTGTAAATTATTCTTGTTTGGCGAAAGCCAAACAGCGAGGAAACCGCAGGTTTTCGAGCTTGGTTCTTTCTTTTGGTTCTTTCTTTAATAAATTAGCCGTGAAAGCTTGCTTTCTAAGGATAATTCATTAAATATTATTGTTTGGCGAAAGCCAAACAGCGAGGAAACAACAGGTTTTCGAGCTTGGTTCTTTCTTTTGGTTCTTTCTTTAATAAATTAGCCGTGAAAGCTTGCTTTCTAAGGATAATTCATTAAATATTCTTGTTTGGCGAAAGCCAAACAGCGAGGAAACCGCAGGTTTTTGAGCTTGGTTCTTTCTTTAAATTAGCCGTGAAAGCTTGCCTTCTAAGGTTAATTGTAAATTATTATTGTTTGGCGAAAGCCAAACAGCGAGGAAACCGCAGGTTTTCGAGCTTGGTTCTAACTGTAATATCACTTATTTCTTATTTCTCTGTGAGATTAGTATTTTTGCTTCTTAACATAATATCGATAATAAATAATAAAACAGATAGAGGTCACTGTCCAGGTCATCGGATAGCTGAACATTACAGTCCTAACATCATGCAGAATTGGCACCATGGTAAATATCCATACAACACGAAGAGCACAGATACCAACTCCTGTCATAAGCATCGGAATAAATGAATTTCCCATTCCTCTTAGTGTGCCTGATAAAATCTCAATTAAAACATAGGTGAAGAAACCTGGCACCATAAAATGCAGGATTTCCAATCCTTCCTGCAGAACTAAGGCATCTTTTGTAAATAAGCGATAAAGATGAGGTCCTGCAAAATAGAGAAAAATACTTAAAACAATTGCCACAGACATTGCAATTGAAATACACACCTTTACTCCTTTGCGTACTCGATCGTAGCGTCCTGCTCCAAAATTCTGTCCTGCAAAGGTTGTAATTGCAATACCAAAGGAACTCATGGTCATCCAGAAAAGTCCATCGATTTTACTGTAAGCACTCCAGGCTGCAATGGTATTGGTTCCAAAACTATTCATATTCGTTTGTATTATAACATTGGAGGATGTGTACATTAAGGATTGTAAACCTGCCGGAAAGCCAATTCGTACAATACGATGCAGGGTGTCACCATGAAAACGAATTTTCCTAAGATAAAGCTTATAGATATCGCTTGTTCTCATTAAAGTAATACATACCATCACTGCACTAAAAATCTGTGAAATAACCGTTGCCATTGCGGCCCCAGCAACTCCCAAGTCAAGCAATACTACAAAAACAACATCCAGTAAAATATTTAAGGCCACACTTAAGATTAAAAAATATAAGGGTCTCTTAGAATCTCCAATTGCACGAAGTATTCCAGCTCCCATGTTATAAATTAAATTTGCAATTGTACCTGCAAAATAAATTCTTAAGAATGTAAGCGAGTAGTGCATGATCTCATCCGGTGTGCCCATCCATTTAAGAGCAATTGGTGCACCTAAAATACCAACAAACGTGATTACAGCACCTCCTGCAATTGCCAGTGCCAGCGCAGTATGTACTGCTTTCTGTACTTCGTTCTCATTTTTGCCACCATAGAATTGAGAGATTGCAACTGTAGCACCGGATGAAATTCCTATAAAAAATCCAATTAGAAGATTGATTAATGTTCCTGTGGCACCACCTACAGCAGAAAGTGCTTCCTTACCAACAAAATGTCCCACAAAAATTGCATCTGCCGTGTTATATAGCTGTTGAAAAAAAGTGCCAAATAGAAGTGGAAAGAAAAAAATAAGTATTTGCTTCCAAATGACACCTTCTGTAATTTCATTCGTACCTTGTTTATCCTTAATAGTATGACTTTCCAAGTTAATAACCATGCCTTTCCTTTATGTTGCGATGATTCCACTTAACATTATCACCTTTTCTCCGTGTAAAGAAAGGGTGATAGGAGCAAACTCCCTCACCCAGTTAATTCTTTTAATTAGCTAATTCCCAAAACAAATTTCTTAAATATATCTCCACGTTCTTCAAAGTTCTTGAAAAACCCATAGCTGGCTGCTGCAGGTGAAAACAGACAGGTCTTTCCGCTTGCTGTTACTTTCATTGCAACCTCTACAGCTTCTTGAACATTAGCAGTTAAATAAATTGTGTGTTCTTTTATTTTCTCCATATCTTGCATAAGTTTCTGTATCCGCAGACCAGTATCCGGCATCAGAATAAAATTCCGAATATCCGTGTCCATAAGGTAATCTACCAGGGGTTGATATTCAATTCCCCGGTCCATTCCTCCCAGAATGACTGTATCTATATTCTTAATGCTCTTTACCGCCTGGATTGTTGTCTCACATATGGTAGAAATAGAATCATTATAAAACTTTACACCCTGTACCTCTGCAACATATTCCAATCGATGCGGCAAGGGCTGAAATGTCTTCACTGCTGCCTCAAAATCCTCCTCTGAGATGCCAAGATATTTTGCAATTGCATATGCCGCACCAATGTTATAAATATTGTGCTGACCAATGAGAAGCATTTCATCTTCGTTCAAGTCCAAAATAGTATCCTTATAACTAATTTGATTTTCCTTCACAACAACATCTGCATCCGATTGAGTATTAGAAATCGTTATTGTCTCCTGTTTTGGATGCTTTCCAATATCTAAAAACTCCTTATTATAAAGGAGAAGATCTCCCTTTTGCTGAAACTTATAGATATTTTCTTTGGCAACCGCATATTTTTCAAAGGTTCCGTAGTGGTCCAGATGTTCCTGATAAATATTAAGGTGTAGTCCAATATGAGGTGAGTATGTCACATACTCCAATTGGTGTGAGGACATCTCATAAACAACTAATGTATCCGGCGTAATCTCCTCGAGTACATTAAAAACCGGGATACCGATATTACCTGCCAATACCACAGGTCTCTTTACTTCCTTAAGCACATGGTATAACAGAGAAGTGGTTGTACTCTTACCCTTGGTTCCGGTAATACCAATGGTCTGATCACGGTAAAATTCCAAGAACAATTCTGTTTGTGAAGTTAACTTCTTTACTGCTTTACTATTTTTGCTATGAAAAACAATTCCTGGGCTTTTGATAATAATATCATAGTCTGACAAGATTTCCTCATAAGAATTTCCGTTATGTAAGACTACGTTCTCTAGTTCATCCTTTATTTCATTCTTATCATAAATTCCAAGCTCAAGCTCTGGCAGATGCTTTCTAATAAACTGATAAGTTGATTTCCCTTCTCTTCCAAAGCCCAAAAGTAGAATTTTATTAGATTTTAGTTTCGTCAAGATTTGACTGATCATGCTGTACCTCATTCACCTAACATCAGATTTTTAATTTGTTCCACAAATTCCTCCGGTACCGAATTCTCATCATTATAATACTTCAGATACGGATTTACCGGCCTGCTGTTATAGGAGGTATAGAGGTCAGTGGTTTTATAATATTCAAAAAGCTCCGGCAGCTGCTTACCTTCTGCCTCAAATTGATTTATCGTTATACATATCGCGGTATTAATCTCATCACAAGTACCAACACATTCGAAAGGCTTCTCTGGTTCTACTCCGATAAGCTGGCGGAAAATTGGAAGGAGGCTTTCTTTATGAAACATATCTGTACCAAAGATTTCGGTTAACTGTTCTACTGGAATAAATGGCGACAATATAAGTCCCACAAATAAGCATTTCGGACAGTTACCACACCACCTATCCTCTTTGCTTCCTACGTTACAGCTTCTGAAAATCTTATAGTAAGGTTCTTGTTTTGCAAAAAATTTGGCTATTTGAAATTCACTAAACGGCCTTAAAAGACTGAAATAATGTACGCCGCTATCAACATATTTTTTCTCATAATTAATAAAATCCAGTTCAAAGCGATAACTCTTGGAATATTGATGATTTACATCTGTACCTTCCACCGTACTCTCATTTGCACTAGCTTCATTTGAAAGAACTACATATTGCTTATCCTGAAGATATGCTGTTAATACAGAGGAAAATGCCACAATTGCCGAGAACGGCGTATGCCCATTCAGGTAACCCACTTTGTTTAATCTAAGAAGATTAGCATCCAGACTTCGGTTGACCACTATAATTTCCTGTTCCAAAAAGCCTGCTATCTGTGCACATTGTCTTGAAGCACCTTTCTCATTAATCATATAACACAGATTATTTTCTCGCTGTTTTCTTAATAATTCCATTGTAACGACAGAATCCTTGCCGCCTCCTACCGGAATTAAGCTTCCTGTTTTTTCAGCTTCAAATTTTACAAAATTACTCGTCTGTGGTTGCGCAAGGATTTCAATCTTCATGAATTCTTCTATACTGCTTTGAATTCTATTTGTATAAAAAAATTCTCCAAGTCCTAAATAGTACTGTGATTTCCACCAAGCAATTTGCTCCTCGTCAAGAAAACCTGCTTTAATTTGAACAAGGGGGGAACAGGCACATTTCCAGTAGCTGATTAATTCCACAAGTCCTAATTGAAAAGCAAGTTTATGAACGATTTCTTCCTGTTCGTAATTAAAGTCAATATGTTTTTTAACAAACTCCCACTTGGGTGTAAAAGTAACATAATCACCCATACTAAAAAAGTAGGTAATAGACAATCTATCTTCGTGATCTAATAGCTCATATTTATCATATGTAAAAACAGGATGCTTCTCCCGCAGTTCATAGAACCTATTTTGCATAGAAACCCTCCTGCTCCTTTGCTTTATTCGTTGTCAAAGTATTCATATATTAATAACTCTCCTAGAAAATATTGCATCCAAAAGCATAACAATTACAAAGTGAATGTCGCTCCACTTTGTAATTAGGATTTTAACTATGCTTATTATATGCTTCCCAGGGAAAGAATTCAATGCTTTCTTTGACTCTGCTGATTATTTCCTTATGATTTAGACTATAACTTCTGCGACAATCTGGCTGGTGGTTGTTTTATCAACTGGTACACTGGTATTATTCCAACTATAATATTCACCATATAGAAAAATCCCAGCAAGGTAACCATAGCGATCCATGGATAAACAATTGTTAACTGTAAGGTTGGTATGACTGCCAAAAATTTTATAATACAACTTAAAACCAATATAACAGGCAAGATGGTTGCATTTGTTATCCATATTACTTCAAGTGTAAATGCAGAAAGGATGCTTCCCTTTGTTATGCCAAGTAATCGATATACTGCTATTTCATCCGAGCGTTTCATTGCATTGGACTTCATAGTAAAAAATAATAGAAACATTGCAATTAAAAAAACTGCTAGTGTACTTATTGAGCGAGCGTTTAGCTGGACCGCACGCTCTGCCTGATACTTGTCCATCTGTTCCTGATAGGTATCTTCAATTAACATTTCTACATACTTCATATCATAGTTACCCGCTTCTGGAGAAAAGTAATGAATCGTGTCTTCCTTCCCCTCTCCATAAACCTTGAACTTCCGATTCACACAGATATAACTATTTAAAACTTCTTCGTAATAGGTATCCTCCAATACATAGGTCACTTTATATTCATCTGGATACGTACCTGCCACTTTATATGAAATAAGATTTTTACCTATAAATTCTTTTTCTCCCTTTGCTAGCATATCTGCATATTTTGCTTCCGAAACCATTACCTCATTGGCTCCCAGCGTGATTTCCTCATACTGACCAGGATAACTTTCTCTTAATTGATCCAGCGAGGCAATACTATCCGCCCAGGCTGCCATGCTTATTCCCATGTACTTATTTACATAGATAACAGGCTCATTTACATCGCTAATCCCTACTATGGTAAGCTGCGAGCCAAACAAATCAGAAGTTACTTTTAAATTAATAAAATCCTTTAATTTCATTAGATTTTTAAGAATACTGCTGTCTAAGAACACCTCAGCCACCCATTTATCGATGACAATTTCATCTCTTTTTTGTGGCATTCGTCCAAGAATTAAATCATCTTGCTCTAAGTGTTCCAGTGTTACATAAGCTGCCTCAGGAAGTGTGTTTGAAATCTTTCCTATTTGTCCAAAACTATCGTAATAAAAACCAAGCTTGGTATTCAAATCTATATAGATATCATTCGTAATCTTTTGATTTAAAAATTCATGGTAAATCTCATTAAACTCACCATAATACTGTGTGTTACTGGCAGCGGAATTACGCTTTGCATTAATGAAAACATAATGAGAGTCATCTGTGACAAAGGACTGGCGATCAATGGAGGCTATCGTTAAGTAATCCATTACAGAAAGCACAAGAAGTACCGCTGTTATGATAAACGTAATAATCATAAACAGCTGTTTTCTCCCTAATATCTCAGCGTTTGATTTGGAAAGCCGATAAATCTCTTTTAAGGAAAGTCTCGCACCTTTTGCATCCTTCAGTTTTGAAAGCTCATAATTATTTTCTTCTAAGTGTCTTAATTCTAATACCGGTCTTACCTCATCCACCATCTGCATTTCTGTTTCTTGATTTAGCATTACTACATTGGAGGGGTTTTCCGCCTGAATATAGAGTTTTCCATTTTGATAGACCAAATTAATATCTATACTCTCAGCGCCTGATTGCTGGAATTTCTCTATATCAGGTATTTCGTTGCTATAAACGTGAATATTAATATTCCCCTTATGGATGCTATCTTTCTTATATTCCTTTAAGTAGAGATTGGTATCCTCCATATTATGATAAATATTATTTCCCTTATGTCTCACATCAGAGGTAATCTTTCCATCTTGAATATAAATGATACGGTCCGCAAAGAAGTCCGCAATTCTTTTCTCATGTGTAACAAGAATAACCAAGCAATCCTTTGAAATCTTTTTAATAATACCCATGATTCGCATAGTGTTTGCTTCATCCAGATTCCCTGTCGGTTCATCTGCAAAAATAATATCCGGGGCTTTCACTAAAGCTCGTGCAATAGCCACTCTTTGTTTTTGTCCACCGGACAATTGTGAGACTAACCGCTTGCGGTATTTTCGCAAATCTACTGCTTGCAGTACATAATCAATTCTATTTTCACGTTCTTCGTCGCTAAGGTCATACATATTTAAAGCAAGACCAATATTATAAGCTACGGTAGAATCCTCGAGAAGATATTGATCCTGAAAAATATAAGCAAACCTGGAATTTCTCACAGCCTCAATTGACTTTTCTGAATATTTCATAAAGGTTCTATCATCAATTTGAATTATTCCACTTGTAAAAGTATCCAGTCCACCAACTGTATTTAAAAAAGTTGTTTTGCCTGAACCACTTTCACCAAGTATGCAAACCAGACCACTGTTTCCAAATTCAACACTGGTATCATTGATGATATGATTTTCATTTAACTTTCCTTTATTATAATATTTATTAAGTTTACTTACTTTAATCATACAGCCTCCAGCTTACTTCCATTTTTGCCTGTTTTTTAAATAAACATTATACAGCCATACAGTAAATGTAATCACAGAAAGATTTAGCACAATATAAATACCATAGGTAAACAGATTGAAATACTTTATGATCCGCACCAAATAATCAACTTCAAATATACGAAGCACCTTTGCAACTATGATTACAAGTGCCACCGCAACAATAGTATATAGGTACATTTCAAAATAATTAATTTTCTTTATTATTTTATGTTCCATACCCATGGAGCCCAATATCATAAAATCTTTGTTTCTAATTTTCATGATTGACCTGACTATTAGTACTTCCAGAGTACTTATAATAATTAAAACCAACATGCACCAAATTATAGTAAGATTACGCTCTCTTAATTTAGCATTGTCATAGAAAACAGAGCCTAAGCGAAAGGAGCTAATTGCTTCATAGCCCAAATCCCTTAATTTTGACAAGACCTTATCTGTATAGATATAGTC